>CALVGJ010000055.1 GCA_944327045.1 uncultured Desulfovibrio sp. | reverse complement strand
GCCCCCGTCACGGTCCTTGCAGCCGCGACATATGTGAAGGTGTCGCTCGCAAGGACCGTGCCGGGAAATCCTGCTTGACTTGTTGGACTGCCTCAAAAAATCTGCGAAAAATTCTGGACACTACCCGTGAGGCGACGGCGTCGCAACGGGGGAGGCTGTCGCGTATGGTTCCGGCGTCCGGGGCGAGCTCGAAGTCGGCAAAGTCAAAGCCCGGCGCGACGGTGCAGCCCACGAGGGCATACTGTGTACCCGGGCAGGGCATGGCGCCGAACCAGCAGCCGCCGGGGACGACATGGACAAGCTCTTCTCCTGCAACGATGCGCTGCCCCAGCAGGCAGTTCTCTCCGCTGCCGTCTGGATGGATGATCGCCAGACGCAAAGGGCCGCCCAGCAGAAAATGCCAGATTTCATCGGAATGCAGCCGATGCAAGCGGGAGCGTTCTCCTGAGCGCAGCAAAAAGAGGATGGACGTGCTCCACGGTCGTTCACCTCCATAGCAGCCGGGCAGAGCGTGCGCGGCTACGCGGCCGTCACTGCACCAGATGCGCCGATAGCACCCGCCTTCGGGATGGGGGTGCAGGCCATAACGGGCGATAAGCTGGTCACTGGTGGGGTTGTCCGGCAGTTCGCGCACGTTTGTTCTCCTCATGCCAAGACAAAGAATTTAAAGGATGTGGGCAACTCGGACATATCTGGCGGCTAGGGTTTGTTAATATAAATTTTACAAATAATTTCAATAGATAAGACAAATAAATTGTACACGCTTCGCTTGCTTTTGGGGCGGGATTGCCTCTTTTCCCCCAAACTTGCCCAGTGGCAATGCTGATCGAATCAGCCCGGCAAATGTTTCTCCTATTTCCGCGATTTCTTCAGCAGATTCGTGGCAGCTGCGCACCTTCCAGCATGCCGAGCAGACGCTGCCCGCCGATGAGGGTATGCAGGACGACCTGCCCGGCGCGTTCGTCTCCGACAGTGCCGATGCGAGCGGCCTCACGCCCCTGAGGCGTGGCGCGCATGGCCTCCAGTACACTGGTGGCCAGGGCGTCGGGCACGATGCAGAGGCATTTGCCTTCATTGGCCAGATAGAGCGGATCGAGCCCGAGGAAGGAGCAGCCGTTGCGCACGGCTTCATGAACGGGTATGGCCTGTTCGTCCAGATGGATGCTGACGCCGGATTGTTCAGCGATCTCATTGAGAGTGGTGGCCAGCCCGCCGCGGGTGGGGTCACGCAGCACATGGACTTCACCGGCCATACCTGCCGCCTCGGCAGCGGCGAATACGGAGCGGACAAGGCCGTTGAGCGGGGCGGAGTCGGAGCGGACGTCGGTCAGGAAGGAAAGGCCTTCACGGCTGCCCATGATGGTGAGGCCATGATCGCCCACGGCGCCGCTCACCAGTACCGCATCTCCCGGGCGGGCCCGATGGCCGGACGGCTCCGGCTGAACAAGCAGATGGCCGATGCCCGTGGTATTGATGAACAGTTGGTCGCAGGCCCCGCGCTGTACCACCTTGGTATCTCCTGTGACAATCTGCACACCGGCCTCCTGTGCGGCGGCGGCCATGTCGGCGGCCACTCTGTCCAGTGTGGCAAGCGGGAGTCCTTCTTCAATGATGAAGGCACAGCTCAGATACTGTACGTCGCCGCCCAGCATGCTCACGTCATTGACGGTGCCGTGCACGGCAAGAGTACCGATGCTGCCGCCGGGGAAAAAAAGGGGCGTGACGGTGTAGGAGTCCGTGCTCATGGCCAGCGGCCTGTCATGTGCGGAAGAGACGGGCAGCAGGGCGGCATCGTCCATGCGGTCCAGAAGGGGATTGGCAAAATGTCGCCGGAAGCACTGGCTGATGAGGCGTTGCGAGGCGCGTCCGCCGCTTCCGGCATCCAGCAGAATGCAGTCATCCATAAGCGTTTCTCCGGCTGGTAAAGACGGTGTCGTGTGTTCGTCAGTTTTGGGCATACTTGAAATAGGCCGCGCAACTGCCCTCGGTGGAGACCATGCACGGGCCGACAGGGGTTGCCGGCGTGCAGGCCTTGCCGAAGAGTGGGCATTGCGGCGGCGTGAGACGCCCCTTGAGAACCTGGCCGCAGCGGCAGCCGGGCAGGGGCGGCACATCAGGCAAACTCAGCCCCAGACGGCGCATGGCGTCAAAGCGGGAGAATTCTTCCCGCAGAGCAAGGCCGCTTTGCGGAATGCGGCCGATGCCTCGCCACAGGGCATCGGCAGGCTGGAAACATTGATCCAGCAAGGCGCGAGCGCGAGGATTTCCGCCATTGTCCACGGCACGGGCATAGGCGTTGCTCACCTCGGCCCGACCATCCCGTCGCTGTTCGGCCATGAGGCAGAGAGCCAGCAGGATGTCCGCCGGTTCAAAGCCTCCCACCACGGCGGGCACATGGTATTCCCCGGCAAGAAAGGCATACGGGGCCAGCCCCAGAATGGTGGAGACATGCCCCGGCAGCAGAAAGGCCTCAATGGGCTGTTCCTGTTGCTGGGGATCATCCAGCAGGGCGCGCAGGGCGGGAGGCACAAGCTTGTGCAGGGAAAGCACGCTGAAGTTATCGATCTTCCGCTGCTGTGCGGTCAGGATGGTGGCGGCCACCGTGGGCGCGGTGGTTTCAAAGCCGATTCCCAGAAACACCACCATATCTCCCGGATGTTCGGCGGCCAGCGTCAGCGCATCCAGGGGGGAGTAGACGATTTCGACGCGTGCGCCCTGCGCCTTGGCGTGCTTGAGGCTTTTGCCGCCGGGGCCGGGCACGCGCAGCAGATCGCCGAACGTGGCCAGAATGATGCCGTCACGACCGGCAAGATCGAGAAAGCCCGCCACTTCCGCATCATGGGTGACGCAGACCGGGCAGCCCGGCCCGGAAAGGTGGCGCACCTGCTCCGGGAGCAGCGAGCGCAGGCCGCTCTGGAAGATGGAAACGGTATGCGTGCCGCAAACTTCCATGAAGCGCAGGCTGCGGCCGTCAAGCGCCGAACGCAGACGATCCAGCAGACTGCGGCAGAGTTGCGGATTCCGCAGGGCGGCGGTCAGTCGGGAAGACGTATTGTCGAAAGCTGGGCTCGGGGATATGGGCTGTTCCGCCATGATGCTGGTTCCTCAGGAAAAAGAAGGGTTGATGGTGCCTCCCGTGAAGACTGGCCGTGAGCACGGGGCCTTGCGCTGCCTTTTCGTGTCCGCTTTCGTCACAAGCATTCCGCAGGAAGGCGCACGCGACGGATAAGGCGTGTTCCCCTGAAAAAAGCGCTGGGGAAGGGAGGGCTTGGGGGGAAGACTGCCGGGAAAGCCTTTTCGCGTCTGAGGCGACCGCAAGACGGCCCGCAGGGGCGTGTCTGTCAGGTGATGCAGGAGCCTTGCAGGCATTCACAGCAGAGTGAAAGAGGTCCTCTTCCCCCCCAATAGCTTCCCTATCGTGTCAAAACAGGCCCTACGGCATGAGGGGGGCCAGCTGCAGCCCGGTCTCCACCGGCAGGCCGCACATGAGGTTGGCATTGGCAATGGCCTGCCCGGACGCGCCGCGGCAGAGATTGTCAATGGCGGAAACGATGATGAGTCGCGAGGTACGCGGATCGACCACAAGGCCGATGTCGCAGAACATGGTGCCGCGGACATTGCGGGTTTCCGGCAGGCTTCCCTTGGGCAGAATGCGTACCCAGCGGCTGCCGGCCCAGGTACGGACGTAGGCGGCATGCACTTCGTCCAGCGTGGTGTCCGGCTGTTTGAGTTTGGTGTAAATGGTGGACAGAATGCCGCGGTTCATGGGGACAAGGTGCGGGTTGAAGGAAAGCGTTACCGGCTTGCCCGCCAGCAGGGAAACCTCCTGCTCGATTTCCGGCGTGTGACGGTGCTTGCCGAGTCCGTAAGCCCGGAAGGTGTCCGCCACTTCGCAGAAGAGAGACGGGACGACGCCCTTCCGTCCGGCGCCGGTAGTACCTGACTTGGCGTCGATGACGATATCCTCGGCCTCGATGAAGTCATTTTTGAAGGCGGCATAAAGGCCCAGAATGGCCGAAGTGGGATAACAGCCCGGATTGGCGACCAGATAGGTCTTGGCGGCCTCGGCGGCATACAGCTCCGGCAGTCCGTAGACCGCCTGAGGGAGAAATTCCCTGCGGGTATGCGGCACATACCACTGCTCGTATACGTCTACATCCCGCAGGCGAAAGTCGGCGGACAAATCCACAACCTTGGTTCCTTCATTGACGAGGTCGGCAGCCATTTCCATGGCCTTGCCATGCGGGACGGCCAGAAAGACCACATTGCATTCTCGTGCCATACGGCGCGGTTCATATTCGCTGATGACTACTTCCGCCCCGGAAAGATGTTCCAGAAAGGGAAAGAATTCGCCGAGGCGGCGTCCGGCCTCGGCCCGGGAACAGGCCATGTTCAGGCGCATGCAGGGATGGGTTGCCAGCAGGCGGGCAAGTTCCATTCCGGTATAGCCGGTAATGCCCACAAGACCGGCGCGAATCATGTCAGGCATGAGCGTGGCTCCTTTGGGTATGAAGGTTGTGGTGGCCGGACGCGTTTTGGAGGCGTCACGGTTGTGCATACAGGCCGCTGCCGCGGACGTGTCCCTGCTTGTCGAAAGGCCGATGCCTCAAGGGACGTCCGAACGGCGTATGTCGTCTCAGGCTTTTGCCTGTCCTGAATCTCCGGGTGAACCGCACTTCATGACGTATTTCATGCGTAGTTCGTAGAGCAGGCTTTCCAGCAGCTTGCGTTCCTGCTCGTCCAGACCTTGCGTGGTCTTGCGGTGCAGCATCTCCAGCATGTCGATGCTGTGGCGGGCCAGGCGGGGATGAACGGCCTGAGCGCCGGTTTCGGGATTGGGCACTTCGCCGAGCTGCACCAGCGTTGCGGAAGCCAGAGACATGATAAAGGTGGAAAAGGTAACTTCCGGCAGAGCATCCCGGGCAGGGCCTTCGTTGTTCTGACTCATGCTGCGTATTCCTTTGCGCCGGACGAGCCGTGCGGCTTTCCGGCACTGCTTGGCAAAAGGGAAAGCGTTGCCTGTTCATGGTTGCGCTGCAACGCGGTATCATGCCTCAGGGGCTGTTGACATTATTTAAGAGATTCAACGATTAGGGGTTGTTAGCATAAATTTTACAATTATTTCATATGAATAATGAGGATTTGCCGTACACGCTTCACGTGCTTTGGGGTGAGGAGTTGCCTCGTGTCCCTGTCTTCCCTTGGCAAACGCGCGCTGGGAAAGGAATGAGGGATTGGGGAAAGGGGAGCACCTCCAGCGCCGGCGGCGATCGAAAGACGATCCGCAGCGCGAGGGGGCCTCTTCCCCCCTAAACAAGCAGTGAAGAGAGTTGACGGGCCCTAGCCGTGATGACGTATGACCGGTGTGCCGGGAGGCAGCGCAAGGGCAGCCTCGTAGGCGGCGAGGCCCTGTTCCAGATAGTCGCGTGCGCCGCTGTAGCCGCCCACGGCGAAGATGCAACGATCCAGGGCAAAAAGACCGGCCGTCACATCGGCCCAGTCCACCCAGCCCATGTGGCCGATACGCACGATGCGCCCCTTGAGCTGATCCTGTCCGCCGGCCATGACGACGCCGTAGGTCTCCTGCGCCAGGCGCAGCACCTCCACGCCGTCAATGCCTGCGGGAAGACAGACGCTGGTGATGCCCCACGCAAAATGGGACGGGGCAAAAAGTTCCAGTCCCATGACGGCAAGCGCGGTACGGGTAAGCATGGTCAGGGCCCACTGCTTGCGGTAGAGCGCCTCCAGCCCGTCCTTGAGCAGAATATCCAGACTGACGTCCAGTCCCACGAGCAGGTTGACCGGTGAGGTGAACAGCGTCTGCCCCTTGAGCACATTGTCGCGCTCCTTGGGCAGGTTGAAATAAAAGCAGCCGGACGGAATGCTTTCGGCCTTTTGCCACGCCCGGGCGGAAAGGGCCAGCAGAGCCAGACCGGGCGGCAGCATGAGTCCTTTCTGCGATCCGGTCAGCAGGCAGTCAATGCCCCATTCGTCCATGGGGCAGGGAGAGAGACCCACGGCGGAAATGCCGTCCGCCACCAGCAGGACGTCGCGCCTGCGGGTGATGGCCGCTACCTCGCGCACGGGATGGAGCACGCCCGTGGAGGTTTCGGAAAGCTGCATGAGCACGCCGCGAATGCCGGGATCGGCCTCAAGCACCTTTTCCACGGCGGCGGGCTCCACAGCGCGTCCCCACGGCACATCAAGCTGGACGCATTCCAGACCGCGCGCGGCGGCGATGTGCTGCCAGCGTTCGCCGAACTTGCCGCCGTTGACGACAAGAACCTTTTCCCCGGGCGCAAAAAGACTGTGCACGGCGGCCGTCATGGCCCCCGTGCCGGAACAGGAGAGAGGAAGCACAGGCTGTTCCGTGCCGAAGAGTGTCCGCAGCTTGCCCTGTACCCGCAGCATGATGTCCTTGAAGGCGGCCTTGCGGTGATGAATCATGTCCTGAGCCAGCGCAAGGCGAACCTGTTCCGGCAGTGGCGTGGGGCCGGGGGTGAGAAGACGGGGTTTGTTCAGCATGGCGTTTCCTTCAGGGCCCGGCCTGCCGCCGGGCGGTTAGTGGCGGAGCGCGACCGCATCAGTCGGCGCGCTGGGCAATGAAGCACTTGAGATAGGCCGTTTCCGGCATGGCCGCATGGACGGGGTGATCCGGCCCCTGACCACCGGCAAAGAGGAGGCGCAGGGCGGTTTTCTGTCGCGCGGCGGCTTGTCCCAGACAATGTCGCAGCTCGTCGGCCGGCAGGTGATGCGAGCAGGAACAGCTGGCGATGACCCCGCCCGGGGAAAGCAGTTGCAGGGCCAGCGCATTGATCTTGCGGTAGGCGGCCAGTCCCTGTGCCGCATCCTTGCGCCGTTTGATGAAGGCGGGCGGATCGAGACAGATGAGAGAAAAGCGCCTGCCGCTGTCGTGCAGTTCGCGCAGCAGGTCAAAGGCATCGCCGCACAGGGTCTGGATGGCATCGCCATCGGCCAGGCGGGGCGCATTGCGGGCGGCATTGGCGCCTGCCAGCTCAACGGCCTGCGGCGAGGCGTCAAGGAAGGTGACGGATCGCGCTCCCCGCGCGGCTGCCGTGGCTCCGAAGCCTCCGGCGTAGCAGAAAATGTCCAGAACGTCCGTTCCCGCCGCGTAGCGTGCGGCCTCCTGCCGGTTGGCACGCTGGTCGTAGAACCAGCCGGTTTTCTGTCCGTCCAGCAGGGGAGCGGTAAAGGTGCAGCCGTTTTCGGGCAGTTCAAGCCGCCGGGGGACCGGGCCGTCCAGAATATTTTCGCGGGAAAGCCCCTCCAGCGAACGGGAGGCCAGATCATTGTCCCAGAGCAGGGAAGCCGGATGCAGCAGGTCTTCCAGACAGTCGGCGATCAGATGGCGGCGGCTCTCCATGCCCGCCGTCCCCAGTTGCAGGGTCAGGTGATCCTCGAATCGGTCGATGATCAGGCCGGGCAGCAGGTCGCCTTCACCGTGGCAGAGGCGATAAAAAGGCCGGTCAAAAAGGCGCGTGCGCAGTGTCAGTGCCACCTGCAGGCGTTGCCGCAGGAGGTCGGCATCCAGTTCCGTATCCGGTGTGCGGCTGTAGAGGCGGGCGCAGATGAGCGAATGCGGATTGACGAAGGCGCTGCCGATGACGCCGCCGCGAGCATCCCGCACGGTGACGGCCTCGCCGGGAGTAAAGGCGGAAAGGGGGCTCCGCTTCCCGTCCACCTCGTTGCCGAATATCCAGAGATGTCCTGCGCGCAGGCGGCGATCTTCGCCCTTGTTGAGCCAGAGGGTCTGCATTTACTGCGCCGCCTTTTTCAGATGCGCCTTGACGCTCTCCTCCAGCGGAGTGCCCGGTGTGGCTTCCAGGTGCAGGCGCGTTGCAAGCTGCAGCAGCCACAGGGGATTATTCATCTGCTGCATCTGTATGTCGATCCAGTCGTCGCCGGTGATATTCATCCTCAGCTCGCCGGGTGTGGCGATGAAAGTCTTGATGGCGGGCAGCATCGTCTCGCCATTGGGCAGGTTGGCGGTAACCATCTGGGCCAGAGTTTCCATGCCCATTCGGGCGACGGTCGGATTTTCATCAATGTTGAGGGCGAGGGAGGCCATCAGCCCCTTGTCCGTCAGACGCATGTCAAGATGACGAAACGTGTTCGGCTGGCTGAGCAGGCTCTTCATTTTGAACTCGCCGCTGTAGTCCAGGTCGCACAGACCGTCCATGGTCAGGCTGCCTTTCACTGTGCCGATGCCGTTGCTGAGGCTTTGGTGCTCCGTGAAATTGCAGCGCAATTCTTCCAGACCGGGCGTCTCAAACTGTGCGGCGATATAGCGCAGCGTCGGCTTGGGGAAGACAATATTGGTGACGGTGCTGGCAGAAGTTTGCGTATCCCCCTTCATTTCCCAGAGCGTTTCCGCATGGTCTGCGGAGATCGTGAGCTCATCGCTGGTCAGGCATATGCCCTTGAGCAGGTTGCGGGAGAACAGCGGCTGGGGAATGCTGTCTTCCTGCACGTTCGGGGTGTCGAATACATTCGTTAGAGGAAGTGTGCCGTTTTTGACAAGGGCAATGGTTTCGGCAAGCAGGACGTCGTACAGCTCATGACGGTCGAAGCTTATGCTAATCTCCGCCGGAGTGTAGCTGTAAAGCGGAAGCGTCAGCTTGGCCTGATCGACCAGAATATGTTTCAGAAGCCCGGCTTTTTCGCCGCGCGTCATCTCAACGCCCTCGAAGCTGTAAGTAAATTTGCCGGGTATGGCGTTCTGGCCGGAGAGTCCCAGCTCCCCGCCCTTGAGCTGAAGTGCACCGCAGGAAATATCCACGAGGAGCGAATCCCAGAATGTGTCGGGCGCTGCTTTTCTGAACGTTTCCCATACCGTTACGGGCCGCAGCTCCGTCAGTGTTGCTTCCTTCAGGCGCAGACTGTCCTCGCCGGCACTGTAGGAAAAGCCCGTCAGCAGGATACGGGCGATCATATCCTGCCGGATATTCGCCTTTTCCAGCTCCAGTGTGCCGGCTTCCAGCCGTATGGGCGTCTGCTGTCCACCACGTCGGGAGAAGGCCGGTTTTTCCAGCCTGAGCGAACGGAAGGCGCAGTCGCGCAGGAAGGCGGCGTCCGTCGAGGCGTCTCGCAGACGCTTGAATTGTTCCACGGCGACTGCCAGTGCGGAGCCTTCCACACGGGCAACGGTGCAGTCGTTCTCCTCCCCTTCAGGCAGGCTTTGACGCAGGGTAACATCCGTTCCCTGCCAGTCGTCCAGCAGCGTCAAATAGCCCTGCGACGAAAGCAGGAAATCCAGCTGCGGCGCGGCGTGCAGAATGGCGCGCAGGCTGATGACGGCCTGGAGTTCCTGTGCCGTGACGGTCAGGCCGTTTTCAGGAGCCGCATACTGCACATCGCGCAGGACAAGGCGACGAGAGATGGAGTCGTATTCCCATGAAGCGAGGCTGGTGTGCTTGTCGGACTGAATCTGGCGTATGGTTTCCGCAAGCTGGGCGCGAACCGCTCTGTCTACGGCATAGCACAGACCGCTCACGGCGATAAGCAGGACAAGAAGGAAAATGACGGCTCGTTTCATGGCATTCCCCTGAAGTATTTGTTGGACGACCGCTGTCGTCGCCCTCTTCTTATTTCTGTTTTTTCTTCATGCTGTCAATCTGTGCGCGCAACGTCTCGGAACCGGGCTTCACCTCTATGCTGAAGGGGGGATTTTCCCCCGCCGGCAAAGCGACAAGGGGATTCCAGAGCGTATCTTCCTCCATGCGGATATCCAGCGTTCCGGGTTGCCGCCAGAAGTTCAGCAGAGCCTCCCGCAGGGGCTGCGGCAGCGGAACGGGCAGGTGTTTCTCCAGCAGGGGGAGGGGATTGCGCAGGGCGGCAGGTTGATTGAGGGCCACAAGAGCCAGCAGCCCCTTGTCCACATAGTGGATGTTCAACTGGCGCAATCCCTCGTTCTTTGCAAGGATGGCGGCCGAAAAGCTGCCGTCCGCCAGGCTGCCCTGCCAGTCGAGATGTTCCACCGTGCCCTCGGCGGTCACATGGCTTTGTGCGGTCATTTCCCAGTGCCAGACGGCGCCTTCGGGCAAATCAAGCTGCAGGGCTCTGGCCAGAGTATCGGCATAGATTCGGCCGCCCTCGAGGCGGCGCTGCGAGTCTCTGCCGTCTAGGTCCGCGTCCTTTTCCCAGGAAAGGCGTTGTATGGTGAACAGCGGCTCATCCGCCAGACGGCAACGCACATCCTCAAGGCTCCAGCCGTTATCCCCGCGGTATCCGGCAGACAGAGGCCGGGCGGCAACCGAAGCGGGAGCCAGGCTGCGCGTCAGGCTTGCCAGCATGTCCGGAGCGTCCAGCATATCGGCAAGCGGCAGGGCGGCATGGCGTAATTCGTGGCATTCCACCGTATACGGGGAACTGGCCAGCGTGATGTCCTCGCCTTCGAGGCGGAGAAGCTTGCCGTCGGCAAGGGCCTCGGCCGTCAGTTCCCGTATGCCCAGCCGCAAGGGGGCAAGCAGAGAGGGGGAGTCATAATCGCAGAACTCGGCGGAGTACCCGGAAAAACTCACACCCTTGCGAAAGGTCTCCAGCGTGGCTGTTCCCCGATCCAGCGCCCAGAGCAGGGAGGAGGAAATTTCCAGATGGGCGATATGCTGGCGCTGGGCGCTCCAGGCGCCGCCGGCGATTTGCAGGCGTGCTCCCCGCAGCGTCACGTCATCCAGCACAAGCGGGCCGCGCTCTTCGCCGGGGAGTGAACTCTGTCCCCGCTCCAGCGCCTGCAGGGTGGCGTGAAGATGTTCGGTATTCAGGCTGACGGCAAGTTCGCCGACCTGAAGACGCAGACCGTCTCCGGGCTGGCGTATGTCCAGATTCCGCAGGTTGATGCGCCCGGCCAGCAGGGAGACCTCGACGCTTCCCGTGACCGTTGCCGGCTGGCCCTGCCGGGAAAAGATGTGCGGCAGGCCGTTCAGCAGGGCATGTTCCATACGCTGTTCCGCCTGCTGCAGAAAACCGTAGGCCACCAGACAGAGCAGCGCCGTCAGGATAAACAGGGCAAGAAAGAATTTTTTCATGGCGGGGAAAAAAAGGGCGGCCCGGGGCCGCCCCTCCGTCGGTCAGTCTATGCGGTGATGGCAGCCGAGGCTGTGAGGATTGCGCATGGCGGCCTGCGTGATGACGTAGGCCGTCTGCGATCCGTGGAACAGATCAACCAGTCGGCGGGAAATACGCGTGGTCTTGTAAAAATCATGAATATGGCGCACCAGATCGCGCATATCCTCAAAGGCGCGGCGCAAGCGCGGTTCGGAACGGGATATGCCCACATAATTCCACATGGTGCTGCGGATGTTGAACCAGTCCTGCGCCACCAGTGCGGGGTCATCGCGCTGCTCGTCGCCTTCGTGCTGCCAGTCGGGAATGGCATCGGCAAGACCTCGGGGAATGACGCCATGCTTGCGCCCCACCTGTTTGGCAAGGTCCCGTCCGCAGGCCACACCCCAGACGACTCCTTCCAGCAGAGAGGTGCTGGCAAGGCGATTGGCGCCGTGCAGGCCCGTGCAGGCGCATTCGCCGATGGCATAGAGGTTGGGCATGGAGGTGCGTCCGCAGGCATCGGCCAGAACGCCGCCGCAGAAATAATGGGCCGCCGGCACCACGGGAATGGGTTCCTTGCGGATGTCGATGCCCACTTCCAGGCACTGGTTGAAGACCGTGGGAAAACGGGTGGGCAAATCCTGTTTCACGTCGCTCACGTCAAGGAAGAGGCAGGGGGAGCCGCTGTGCAGCATTTCTTCCATCATGGCCTGGGCCACGATGTCGCGCGGGGCGAGGTCGCCGCGTTTGTCATGTCGCAGCATGAAGGGCTGTCCGTTTTCATCCAGCAGGCGCGCGCCCTCGCCGCGCATGGCTTCGGTGATGAGGGGGCGGCGGTTGCTGCGTTCTTCATAAAGGGCCGTAGGGTGGAACTGCATGAATTCCAGATTGGCCAGCGCCACACCGGCGCGTGCGGCCATGGAAATGCCTGCCCCTACGCAGCCCGGTGCGTTGGTGGAATGCAGAAACACCTGTCCTACGCCGCCCGTGGCCAGCACCGTCCAATCGGCAAGGATGGTTTCCGGCTCGCCGCTTTCCTCGTTGAGAACGTAAGCGCCGAGACAGCGATTGGTGATGCTGTAGCGATACTGGGTGATGCGGTCGTGATGGCGGCTGGTCAGCAGATCGATGGCGGCGCGCCGGAAAAGGCGCGTGATGCGGGGATGGGCCGCCACCTGCGCCGTCAGGCCGTCCATGATGGCCTTGCCGGAATAATCGGCCCGATGCAGGATGCGCGGCGCGCCGTGGCCGCCTTCGCGCGTGAGATTGAAACTGCCGTCCGGGTTGTGGTCAAATTGAACCCGGGCGCGCTCAAGGAGCATTTCATCCACGCAGACAGGCCCCTGACGGCAGAGCTGGCGCACGGCCGAGCGGGAATTGTAGCGGTGGCCCGCCACCATGATGTCGTGTTCCAGCGCGCGCGCTTCGGCATCCGTATCGTCGGTGGCGGCGCGGTAGATGATGCCGCCTTGCGCCAGTTCGGAATTTCCCTGACCGAGGTTGTCTCCGGCGCTGATCAGCAGCACCTCATGACCGGCGTCTGCCAGCGTGAGCGCAGCTGTGCAGCCCGCAACGCCGGACCCGATAATCAGAATCGGCACATGACAACGAGAATGACTCATGATCTTGCCTCAATGCCCACAGGCGGTTAAAGGCTTGCGCCGGGCCAGCGGGATAGCGGCTGCCCCGGCGACAGGGAAGGGGCGAACGGCCCCGTGAACATGACGCCTTGTCCGTGCAATGCCGTCACGAGGCGGCGCAGATGTCCAGCATGCGAGTCAGGCTTTGGCGGGCCGGCGGACAGAGGGCCGGGTCCACGGCAAGAGCTTCGGCCGTATCGGCCTCGATAGCCTGCAGGATGGCAAGAAGATTTTTTTCCGTCACCTTGCCCATGTCGGGACAGATGGCCGGCCCCAGCGGCAGGACGGTGCAGTTTCCGGCATGTCGTTCGCCCAGTCGATCCACAAGATTGGTTTCCGTACCGACAATGAGGGTGCTGCCGGGCTTTTCCGCGGCAAGACGGGCAGCCTCGTTGATGAGAAAGGATGTCGAGCCCGCGCCGTCGCACAGATCGATGACCTCCGGGCGGCATTCGGGATGCGCCATGACCAGACAGCCGGGATGGGCCGCGCGCGCGGCGGCAATCTGCTCTACAGTCAGCCGATCATGGATGGGGCAGCAGCCCGGCCAGAGCAGGAGGGGCTTCGTCCAGAGGCGATGAGCGGGATTTTGTTCCGCCGGGGAGAGACCGTCGGAACCCAGTTCCAGCAGGTGCCAGTCATCCGGGCCGAGGCCGAGCTGTTTGCCGACATTGCGGCCCAGATGGCGATCCGGCAGGAAGAGGACTCCCTGTCCCTGATCCAGCGCCCAGCGCAGGACGGTTCGCGCATTGGCGGAAGTGCAGACGGCGCCGCCGAATTCGCCCACCACGGCCTTGAGGGCCAGTGTGGTATTGACGTAGGCCACGGGAATGACCCGACGGCCGCCGTCGTGCAACTGGCGCAGGACAGCACGGGCCCTGTCGGCCGGCGACATGAGGGACATGGCGCAGTCGGCGTCAGGGGCGGGCAGATGCACCTTCTGACCGGCCTTGGCCAGCAGGGCGGCGGATTCTCCCATGAAAAAGACGCCGCAGAAGACAATATGCTCGGCCGTGATGTCCGGTACGCGGCGGGCCAGTTCCAGCGAGTCGCCGGTAATGTCGCAGTGACGCACCACGGCGTCATTCTGGTAGTGGTGGCCCATGATGCAGAGTCGGGAGCCGAGCCGGGATTTGAGGGCGGTGATGGCGGCAGCAGTGTCGTGCATGGGAAATTTCCTTAGGGGAGGGCAGGCCCGGCGGCCTGGCCCTGTTGCAGGGTCATGCTGAAATCCGCCGCAACGGCGGAATGGGTCAGGCGTCCCACGGAGATGAAGTCCGGGGCGCGACGGGAACAGCGGGCCAGTTCGCCGATATTGTCCAGGGTCACGCCGCCGCTGACTTCGGTCTCGATGTGAGGAGGCACCAGCGCCAGCGCCTCGCCCAGCAGCGGAGGACGCATATTGTCCATCATGATGCGGTCGGCGCGGGCGGCCACGGCTTCGCGCACATGATCAAGCGTGCGGCACTCCACCTCGATGGGCGGACAGGGGGTATAGGTGGCGCGCAACGTGTGCACGGCTTGCTCGATGGAACCGGCGGCGTCGATGTGATTGTCCTTGAGCATGAGCATTTCCGTCAGGTCCCTGCGGTGATTGCAGCCGCCGCCCACCAGAACGGCGTATTTTTCAGGCCAGCGCAGGCAGGGGGTGGTCTTGCGGGTATCCAGCAGACGGACGCCCGTGCCTTCCAGCTCGCGCACATAACGCGCGGTCAGGTTGGCAATGCCGGAAAGATGCGTAACGTAATTGAGAATGACCCGCTCGGCCTTGAGCAGCACCACGGCCGGGCCTTCCATGACGGCCACTTCCGTCATGGCCGGGACGCGCTGCCCTTCCTCGGCCAGCAGCGTGTAGCGGACACTATCGGCCCGCATGGCGGCAAAGACTTCCGCCATGATGGGCAGGCCGGCCACCAGGGTGTCCTCCTTGGCGCGGATGACGGCCCGCATGGGAGCAGTGGGGGAAAAGAGCCCCTCGGCCGTCAGATCGGGGCCGTCCTCTTCCAGCGCAAGTTCCACGGAACGACGTAAGAAAACTTCTCCGCGACCGGAGAAAAAAGTAGCCCAAGGCGTCAACATTTGCTTGTCCCTGTCATAGGTGCGTGCTAAGTCATGCCCGACGGTCGCGCTGGGTAGGAGACGGCATGCTCCGGCAGGCCGTCATGACGGATGCTCCGCCGGTGCAGCAGGCCGTTCACGGTATGTGGCGACCGAGGGTGCTTCCTTGATAAAGTTCCTGTCCGTTTGCGTCAAGGCCGGTGCGTGAATTGGGACGTTTTTCACAACAAGTGTCGGCAGAAGGGGGTGTCGGTATGCGTGATCATGAAGACTGGCAGGCAGCCGACAACCGGAACGTGGTCTCCCGGGCGCAGGAAGGCATGCCGCAGGGAGACGACGGGAACAGGGGAGCAATGCCGTCTGCAGCAGAACCGCCGATATCGGACTTTTCCGCCGTGCCGCCTCCGCTGGCCACAGAACGGGAACAGGATGACGTTCCGTCCGATGAACAGCATCGGTACGCCATGCCGGATTTCTGCCTTGATGAGGGGGATGAGATTGACGCCGAGTTCGTCCATCCTGCCGACCTTGCCGACCATCTGGAAAACCTGACGCTGGAAAAGCAGGTCTGCGCCCTGCGCCACATGGCCAAGGAAGACGCCGCCGAGGCCCTCGCCGAGCTGGACGGCAGCGTGGCCGTGGACGTGCTGGAAAATCTTGATGCCGACGTGGCGG
This sequence comes from uncultured Desulfovibrio sp., assembly GCA_944327045.1. GTDB lineage: Bacteria > Desulfobacterota > Desulfovibrionia > Desulfovibrionales > Desulfovibrionaceae > Desulfovibrio. The sequence continues at coordinate 9,836 of CALVGJ010000055.1, read as the reverse complement.
CCCAGATCATCGCCGAGATGGAGCCGGACGACGCCGCCGACGTGCTGGATGAGCTGGACGAGGATCACCGTGACGTCCTGCTCGGCAAGCTGGACAGGGAAGATTCCGAAGAACTGCGCAATCTGCTCAACTTTGACCCGGATTCCGCCGCCGGGGTCATGAATATCGAGCTTATTCTGCTTGAGGAACACATGACCGTGGATGAGGCCATTGCCCACATCCGCAGTGAAATGGAAGACAAGGAAAGCCCTTATTACGGCTATGTGGTGGATGCCACGGACATGCTGCTCGGCGTGCTCTCCCTCCGGGACATCATGCTGGCCCGACCGGGAACGGTGGTAGGCGATGCCGTGCGGGGGCAAAGCGTGGTCAGCGTGCCGTACGACATGGACAAGGGCGAGGTGGCCAGTCTGCTGTCACACTACAATTTTCTGGCCATGCCCGTGGTGGATCACGAGGGGCACATCATGGGCGTCGTCACCTATGACGACATCATGGACATCATGCACGAGGAGGCCAGCGCCGACATGCAGGGCATGGTGGGCGCAGACCCCGGGGAAAGCGTCGATACTCCGTGGCTGGAAAGCGTTGCCAAGCGGTTGCCGTGGCTGGTGGTGAACATGGTCAATTCGGCGCTGTCGGCCTCCGTGGTCTACATGTTCGAGGGCACCATCGCTCAGATGGCCGCACTGGCCGTTCTCATGCCTATGGTAGCCAATCAGGCGGGCAATACCGGACAGCAGGCGCTGGCCGTCATGATCCGTCAGCTGGCGACGGATCGCTTCGAGCAGAAAAAAGCTTGGCTGGCCGTGCTGCGCGAGGCCAAGATAGGTCTGTTCACCGGCGTCATCATGGCTTTGCTGGCCTTTGTGGGGGCCTGGATATTCACCAGCCTGCCGCAGGTGGGCATGGTCATGGGCGGGGCGCTGCTTTGCGACATGATGCTTGGCGCTGTGGCCGGAGGGTCCATTCCGCTCATTTTTCGGGCCATGGGGCGCGACCCGGCGCAGGCGTCCAGCATATTTCTCACTACCATTACGGACGGCGCGGGCTTCTTCCTTTTTCTGGGACTGGCAACGGTCTTCCTTTTTCATTAGGGCCTGTTAATTAACACTATTCGCTGCCTGTTGGGGGAAGGGAAACCCCTCGCTTTGCTGTCGATGCCCGTAAGGCTCCTGCGTCGCCTAACGGGCACGGCCCCGCGGGCCGCCCGTCGGGTCGCTGCCGGCGCGGGAGCGGGTTTGCCTTCCCCCCAAGTCCCCATCCCTTCCCCAGCGCGCTTTTACCGGGGAAGAGTCAGGGACACGTGGCAACTACGTCCCCAAAAGCAAGCGGAGCGTGTACAGCTTTTTTATCTTATTTATTTGAAACTATTTGAAAATTTGTGTTGGCAGGCCCTGGAGCGTTTTCAGTTTGAAACGCTGCGCGTTTTCGTTTTTCGGAGGAAAAACGCACAGGAGAGCTTTTGTGCCGTCTGGGATTCAGACAAAAGGCTGCAGCTTTTCGCAGGGTACAAAAACGAGGAAAGGATGTCTGTTGGGCGGCAGGCAAAATAAAAGGCATTCGGGAGATTCCGAGTGCCTTTTTTGCGCCGATATGTATACCTGATGTTGCTGCCGGAATATGTCGCGCGCAGCCCCGGAAAGGGCGGTGTCCTGGTGCGAGGAGTGTTGGGAACGCGGCAAGTCTACTTGCCCATGGCGTTCATGAAGTCCTTGTTGGATTTGGTGCCCCGCATCTTGTCCAACAGGAATTCCATGCTGTCGATGGGAGACATGGGCGCGAGTATCTTGCGCAGTATCCAGACCCGGTTGAGCACATCTTCCGGCAGGAGCAGGTCTTCCTTGCGCGTGCCGGTACGATTGATGTCGATGGCCGGAAAGACGCGCTTTTCGGCAAGATGGCGGTCGAGGAAGATTTCCATATTGCCGGTCCCCTTGAATTCCTCGAAAATCACTTCATCCATGCGGGAACCGGTGTCGATGAGGGCCGTGGCAATGATGGTCAGGCTGCCGCCTTCTTCAATATTGCGGGCCGCGCCGAAAAATCGTTTGGGCCGCTGCAGGGCGTTGGCATCCAGGCCGCCGGAGAGCACACGACCCGAAGAGGGGGTGACGGTATTGAAGGCGCGCCCGAGGCGGGTGATGGAGTCCAGCAGAATGACCACATCCCGCTTGCGCTCCACAAGGCGCTTTGCCTTTTCCAGCACCATTTCACAGACCTGCACATGGCGCTGCGGAGGTTCGTCGAAGGTGGAGCTCACGACTTCGGCTTTTTTGACCGTGCGCTCCATGTCGGTGACTTCCTCGGGGCGCTCGTCAATGAGCAGGACGATAAGGTAGACATCGGGGTTGTTGGCGTTGATGGCATTGGCCAGCGATTGAAGCAGAACGGTCTTTCCGGTGCGGGGCGGGGCGACAATGAGGCCGCGCTGGCCGCAGCCGATGGGGGCCATAAGGTCTATGACGCGGTTGGAGAGGTTCTTGTCGCCATTTTCCATGACCAGCTGGCGATCGGGATAGATGGGGGTGAGGTTGTCGAAGAGAACGAGGTTCTTGGCGTTTTCCGGCGGTTCAAAGCCGATTTCAGTAACTTTCAGCAGGGCAAAGTAGCGTTCCCCCTCCTTGGGAGGACGTATCTGCCCGGATACCACATCGCCCTTGCGCAGAGAAAAACGCCGTATCTGGGAGGGAGAGACGTAGATGTCGTCCGGGCCGGGCATGTAGCTGCACAATGGGGAGCGCAGAAAACCGAAACCATCCGGCAGTATTTCCAGCACGCCGTCCCCGAAGATGGCGCCGTTCTGGGAGGCACAGCTTTGCAGCAGGGCAAAGATAAGCTCCTGCTTGCGCATGGAACTGGCATTCTCGATCTCGTATTTTTCCGCCAGCTCCATGAGGTCTTGCATGCTGCGGGTTTTGAGATCGGTAAGACTCAGGGTGCTGTCGGACAGGAGTTCCGGCTCGGCCTTTTTTTTGCGAACGGGCTTACGAGGTTTTTTTTCCATGAGATTACAGCAAGGGAATACGGCATAATAGCTTATGCCGTGATGTGGTAGAGAAAATTGCAGGGAATGAATCAAAAAAGGATGTGTGCCTTGCGATTAGCGCAAGTCAGAAAAAAAGGCAAGCAAAAAAACAGGGATTTCCCAGGGACGAACGCCAAGAAAGGCGTCGGGACGTCGAGCGAGGCTCTGTGCGTTGTCAGCAGGCGGCGGCTTCCGGCACGGGAGGCGGCGCATAACGCTGGAGAAGATCGTCGCGCAGCGCGTGTTCATCCAGCTTGAGCACCTCACCGATTTCGCCGGTAACAAGGCTCATAGCCTGTTCCTGGAGTCGGCGTTCCCCGAAGGAGAGGTCCTTTTGGCGGCTGATAAGCAGCAATTCCCGCAAAACTTCGGCCACCACGCCGAGATCGGGGCTCTTGAGACGTTCGGAATATTCGCGGAAACGGCGGTTCCAGTTCTGCCCGGTGTGGACGTTCTTTTCCGTCTCGGACTGGAGGGACCCCCAGATGCGGCGGGCCTCCTCGGCGGCAATGAGCGGGCGCAGTCCCACATTGGCGGCATTGGCCACCGGAACCATGAGCGTGATGTTGTTGGCGCGGATGCGCACGATGTACAGCTCGCACGCGACGCCGCCTATCTGCTGATTATTGACGCGTTCTATCTCTCCTACCCCTTGCGCGGGATAAACGACAAGCTCACCGGCGGTAAACATAGGCATCCACTTCCGGTTGATATGTGGGAGTACAAAAAGGGAAAGGTCGGGAAAATATTTCCCGACTGTTAAAGAATACTAGCAATACACGAAAGTAATGTCCAGCAAAAAAATTTTTTTGCTGATATGCGATCTGGCGGTCATGCTGCCTGCCGCAGCATCCGGGAAAGCCGGGAACTGTCACCGCATGAAAAAAGCCCCCGAAGCTGAGGGCTCCAGGGGCTTTTCTAGGCTGGGAAGAGGTGTTGCGCTACTTTCCCATGCCGTCGGCGTACAGGCGGCGTCCGTGCCGCAATTGCAGCTCGGCAACGATGAGCTGCTCATATTCCGGGGCCAGCGGCAGCTCGGCCTTGATCTGCTGGGAAAGAAGCCCCGCAAGCTGCTGGGTTTCTTCCCAGATTTCCAGCAGTTCATCGTCTTCCAGCGTTTTTACCTTGTCGGCAAAGGGGGCATCATCTTGAAAGGGCTGACAGGAACCCATTGGAGCTATCCTAGCGTTGTGTGGTCAGAAAGGCCTGCACCGACGGCAGGGCAAAGAGGGCCTCGGCCATGACTTCGCAGCCTTCGGGAGCGGCATGGATACCGTCACGGAGGCTTTCCATGTAGGTAGACGAATTTTTGAGCGTTTCAAAGACATCCGCCCAGCCGAAACCATGCTCGGCGCAAAGGGCGGCGTAGGCGCGGTTGAGTTCGGCAATGCGGGCCGTCACGTCGGGATTGGCGATGGGGGGAACGCTGACAAGGAGCACCGGGGCCAGGGCTGCCGCTTCGGTCAGCATGTCCCGCATGGTGGCGCAAACGTCGGACACGGGTTTACCGTCGGCGGGAACCATGTCCACCACGCCGGCGCAAAAGGCGATATGCGGCGAAATACCGGGAAGCTGGCGTGCCTCCCATTCCTGTTTCCAGCGGGCTTTCACGTCCATGACCGTGTGGCGGCGGACGCCCAGATTATAAAAGGTTGCCGGCGGCAGGGCATAGAGGCCCGCCGCGCTGCCCTTGCGGGCAAGACGGCCCACCCAGCCGCCCTGCATGGCCTCGTCATTGACACCGAGGGTCAGGGAATCACCGTAAAAGAACCATGTTTCCGTTACATTGCGGGACATCCGTTATCCTCCTGTAAAACCGTTTCCCGTGGCGTATCGTCCCCCGAAAGTGCGGGGTCTTGTACGGCAAGGCTACGGCTGTGTTGCCTGCCGGCGTGCGGCGGCAAAATGCTGCTCCGTCTTGCAGAGATGCATGGCGGGGCGCAGGGTATCGGCTTCGCCCAGCGGGGCCAGAACCGCCAGGCAGAAAACTGCCGGAGAGAGATACATGCTAGCCCAATCCAGTGTGAATGTCACGGCATCGTCTTCCTGCGACCATTGGCCGAGCAGGGGGCGGATGTCCGCCGTACGCGGTCCTTTCTTGGTTTCGCGAGTCAGCAGGTATTCGGATTCGGCGGCAAAGCGGGCAAAGGCTCCGGCAAGCGTCGTGCCGTCCAGGCCGTCCACATGCAGTTGGAAGGTCTCCTGCACGGACTGTTCCGTACGGCGGCTGCCGTCCACGCTTTCCACATGCAGAATATCCATGCCGGGAGGCAGCACCTCCCGCAGGCGGCGGGCCACTTCCGCCGCTGCGAGCGGTTCGCGCAGGGTAATGGCAAACCACTCGGCGCGGCTTTCCACACCCACGGGCAGAGCACGACCAAAACTCATGAGCGGCAGGGGATGAAAGCCCTGTGAGAAGCTCATGGGCAGCCGGGCCCGGCGCAGGGCCCGTTCCAGCAGGGATTGCAGTTCCAGCTGGCTCAGATAGGCACAACCGCCGGTCTTGCTGTGCCAGATGCGGAACTGGGCGGCCTTGACGGTCAGTTCCGGCGCAATCTGCGGCGGTTTCTTCTCCAGCTCCCGGCAGATGATGCGGCCTTCGGCATCCCGATGCGGTTCATGGGCGCTTTGGTCTCGTTGGGCAAAAATAAGGCGGTTGCGGTGCAGGGGGCCGCCGTCCGTGGGCGTGCCTGCATGAGGCAGCCGGGAAGGCCGGGCCGGGGTATCGCAGGCCCCGCAGGCACGGCAGGCTCCGTAGCGGCAGTCGTCGGTCACTTTTTCGGCCTGGGCCCGCGCCCATTCACGGCGCAGGAACTCGGGGGAAATGCCGGCTTCCAGATGATCCCAGGGCAGGGGGGCGTCCAGATCGCGGGCAGCGATGTAGTCGGAGGGAGCAAGACCATTTTCCGCCAGAGCTTCATACCACGGCGCAAGGGAAAATTCTTCCACCCAGCTGGTGAAGATGGCACCCTTGCGGTAGGCGGCTTCCACCACGGGAGCCAGTTCGCGCCCGGCACGGGAGAGAATGCCTTCCAGATGGCTCATGGCCGGCTCATGCCAGCGCAACTTGAGGAATTTCTGCCCCTTGAAGGCTTCACGCACCAGACGGACGCGGCGCTCGATTTCCTCCATGCCGATTTGCTCCACCCACTGAAAGGGGGTGAAGGGCTTGGGCACAAAGGGGGAGAGGGCCGCCGTCACCTGAATGCGGGGATTGCCGCGCCCGGCGGCGTCGCGCACCTTGCGGCAAAGGTCGGCAATGGCCAGCAGGTCGTCGTCGTTTTCCGTAGGCAGGCCGATCATGAAGTAGAGTTTGACCTGCCGCCAGCCGTATTCCAGCAGCTTTTGCACATGGAGGAGAAGCTGCTCCTCGCTGACGCCCTTGTTGATGACGTCGCGCAGACGCTGGCTGCCCGCTTCCGGCGCAAGGGTGCAGCCTGTCCGACGAATATCGGCCATGCGGCGCATGATGTCGTCATCAATGGAACCTACCCGCAGCGACGGCAGGGAAAGGCTGACCTGTTCGTGGATGCAGCGGTCAAGTACCCGGTTGGACAGCGTCTTGAGGGCGGAAAAATCTCCGGTAGACAGGGAAAGGAAGGAAATTTCGTCATAGCCCGTCTTGTTCAGGCAGTCTTCCAGCAGGTGGGCAATGTTCTCCAGCGAGCGTTCTCGTACCGGTCGGTAAACCATGCCCGCATGGCAGAAGCGGCAGCCGCGCGTACAGCCGCGGGCGATTTCCAGCGAAAGGCGATTATGTACAGCCCCCACGGGCACGACCTGTTCCACGGGGTAGGGCGCGCTGTTGAGGTCGGCCACGATGCGCCGGGCGGGGCGGGCATGGTCGTCAAAGCGGGGCCGCAGGCTGCCGTCCGCCTGCGGCGTGAAAAAGGACGGCACATAGATGCCGGGAATGTGGCGGACTTCCTCCAGATAGCGGGAGCGGCCCCAGCCCGCAGCCTTGGCTTTTTCGAGGAGGTCGAGCACATCCACGAGCGTTTCCTCGCCGTCCCCCAGGACGCAGAAGTCCAGAAAGGGCGTCAGCGGTTCCGCGCTGAGCAGTGCGCCGCCGCCCGCAAAGATCAGCGGACAGGCGGACAGGTCGTCGGGTCTGTCCGCATGGCGCAGGGGGATGCCGCCCAGGTCCAGCATATACAGGACATTGGTATAGCAAAGCTCATTGGTGACGGAGAAGGAAACGCAGTCCGCCCTGCCGATGGGGAGCCCGGATTCCAGAGTGCAGAGCGGGGCCCCGTGACGGCGCAGAATCTCGCCGCTTTCCCGATCCGGCGCCATGACGCGCTCGGCCCACCAGTGTTCGCGGGCGTTGACAATGCCGTAAAGAATTTTTTGCCCCAGATAGGACATGCCGACGTCATAGGTATCAGGAAAGGCCAGCGCAACTCGCAGGCTGACGGTTTCGGGGGATTTGCGGCAAACGCCTTCTTCAATGCCGACATAGCGGCTGGGACGCGGCAGGAGGGGAAGCAGTTGTTGCATGGGAATCCCGGGCTGAAAGACATAAAAAAAGGGCGGCTGCCACCGCCCCTGATATTCGGAAAGGGACCGGACTTGCCCCTGTGCGCACCCTTCCGGCGGTGTGGCGCGGAAACGGCGCAGACGGGGACTACGGCGTCACCAGTCCGCCGGACGTAGGAGCGGGGCCGCCGCCGAACTTGAGCTTGCCGAGCCCGCCGGCCACGGTAAGATTGGTGCTGGCTTCAATGTACTTGTCCTGCATTTCCTTGGGGGTATCGGCATAGCGGTACAGGAAGTGCTTGCCCTCGATGGTCCCCTCGAAATTCGGTTCAAAGGGATAGCCGTAGGGCAGAATCATCATCTGCATGCCCTGCTGTGTCGGGATGCTCTGAATGATGGCGGCCTCATTGAGGCAGTCTTTTTCGGCATCGTATTTGCCGATGACCAGTTCGCCGGTGACAAGCTTCATCAGTCGGATATCATAGGCCATGAGAATCTCCTCGAAAACGGCGGAAGACTCCGCCGAAGTACACGCCGGGGTTGACCTGCGGGCGGGACAGGACGGAACAAGGCCGGACATATGCGGCAGTGCCCGACAAGACGCGAGCTTGCGCCTATACCCGGACGCAAAGGCGCAAGCAGCGGCGGAAGGAATGCCTTCCGGTGCAGGACTGTCAAGCAAATAGGCATTGCCGGGGCATGTGTCAAGGCTTTTCTATTGCCAGCGGCAAGTGCTTGAGCTACCGTCTGCCCATGAAAAAGACCCCGTTGCATACGCTTGATGAGGCAGTGGCAAGGCGGCTGGAGGCGGCGCTGGACTATCGCTTTGCGGATCGCTCCCTGTTGGCGCTGGCCCTGACACATAGTTCATGGGCCAACGAGGGGGGAGCTCAGCACCGCCATAATGAGCGCCTGGAATTTCTGGGTGATGCCGTGCTTGAGCTGGCAGTTTCCCAGGAGCTCTTTGAGCGTTTCACACAGCTGCGCGAGGGGGAATTGACGCGTTTGCGTTCGCAGCTTGTGAGCACCCCGAGCCTTGCCCGGCTGGCGAGGAGTCTTGATCTTGGGAGTGCACTTCTTATGGGGCGTGGAGAAGAACGGCAGGGGGGGAGAGATCGTGATGCCGTACTGAGTGACGCCTTTGAGGCTGTGCTGGCTGCCATTTATGAAGATGGCGGCTTTGCGGCGGCCCATGCGTGCGTCTGCAGATTATTTTCTCCACTCTGGCCGAAGCAGGAAGAGGTTTCCCCTCGGCGCAAGGATTTCAAGACACTCCTTCAGGAAGTTATGCAGCAGCGTTACAGGGATCGCCCTCTCTATCGTCTGACGGCAAGCCACGGACCGGAACACGCCAAGGTATTCGAGGTTGTGGTGTGCCTGCCGGACGGCAGGGAATATGCTGCCTGCGGCACGAGCTGCAAAAAGGCCGAACAGGAGGCCGCACGTCTGGCTTTGGCGGCAGAGGAAACCCTGCCTCAGGCGACGGCCCGGTAACATCTTGCCATGTCGCTGTCCGTGCACGGCACGGAACGTTTGCGACCTTTGGTCCGCGGCACACCGTTTTTCTGTTCCGGTCCGGGGGGACACCCCCCCCGGACCTCCCGTCTTTGGTCTGCCACAGCCTATGTAATGATGGCTTAGCCGCCGATAAGCTGCAGAGCCATCTGAGGCAGCGAGTTAGCCTGGCCGAGCATGGCCACGGCGCTCTGAGTGAGAATCTGCTGGCGCGTGAATTCGGTCATTTCCGTGGCGACGTCCACGTCGCGGATACGCGATTCGGCGGCCTGCAGGTTTTCAGCCTGGATGTTCAGGTTGGAAATGGTGTTTTCAAGACGATTCTGCATGGCGCCAAGGTGCGCACGAATCTTGTCCTTGGAGATGATGGCTTCGTTCAGAGCGTTCAGAGCCTTCTGAGCGGCGTCCTGGGTCGACACGGTGCCGCCGTCGCGAAGTTCCTTTCTGCCCGTAGCCTGGTCGATATAGTAAGCCTGGTTACCGATGCCGAGAGCGGAAGCGGTGGAATCGCCGATGACGATGTAGTAGTAGTCTTCCGCCGAGTCGTTGGCCGTACCGAAGTGGACCTTCAGAGCACCGATACTGGTCAGACCGGAACCGTCGTGGAGCTTGCCTTCCAGATCGCCACCCTTGTCAAGGGCGGACAGAGTGCCGTCCAGCAGCTTGATGCCGTTGAAGTCCGTGGAATTGGCGATACGGGTGATTTCCGAAGCCATCTGCTGATATTCGGATTCGATCATGAGGCGCTGGGTGGAGTCATAGGTACCGGTAGCGGCCTGTTCCGCCAGTTCCTTCATGCGGATGATCTTTTCGT
>CALVGJ010000054.1 GCA_944327045.1 uncultured Desulfovibrio sp. | reverse complement strand
CAGCTGGTTGCCTGTCTCATTTTCCGGGAGGAGAATTGTTTCCTGCCAATGTACGGAATGCAGTCGGGAGCGTCAACAATTATCCATCGGAACGCATGAGCGTTTTTCCTTTGAAAAAGGCAGAATGCGAGGCGGCGGCACAGCGCCGCCCGGCCCAACGTGAGCGGAAAAAACGCGTTTTTTCCGCGAAACGACAGGCCGTATGGTTTGAAACGCAAAGTGTTTCAAACTGAAAAAATGCTCAAGTATTGCAGCCCTGCCTGGAAAGATTACTGCTACTGGTAGGGGAAAAGCTGAATCTTTCACAAAAAAGGGAAGGAGCAACTAGGCTTCCTTCCCTTCTCATTTTTTTCAGCTTCTACTCAGAAAACTAATCGGCCTTGCGGCGCTTTTCCCAGAGCTTCATGTCTTTCATCTTACGACGGCGTTCCCGCTGCAGGGCTTTGCAGACAAGCGGCGCATCCTTCTTGAACCCCCATTTTTCGCGGTAGGCGGCAGCATCCATACCATGGGAAGCCAAGTGACGGCGGGTCAGAATTTTGAAGGTCTTGCCGCATTCCAGACAAGTCACAGATTTTTCCTTGACCGACTTGCGAGCTTCGATCACCAGATCGCCGCCGTCAAGTTCCGTCGGGGCGTCGCCTTCGGCCACGCAACGAATACCTTGAGCCAGCTTCTGAATGAAGGACGTGATTTCGTCCTCACTCATTACACGCACACTGGCCTGTGCACGTGCAATTTCCAGTGCTTCCTTCAAATAGTCGTCCATTCCTTAACCTCTTCGTAAAAGGGAGTCTGCCGGAAGGCAAAATAATGTTCAGTCAATGACTTACACGCTAGGGATGTGGACGTCAACTTGTTTCCTGTACAAGAAACGCTACCTGTTTGCAGAAAAATTACCTTTTGACAGAGTAGTCATTGAGGAAAACAGTTCCCCAGAACCGTTCATTCAAATACTGCCAATTGATTCCTGCAAGATATTCCTGTCGGATTTCTCCGGGTTGCGCCGGCGACAGATTGACTTCAAAGGCTTGGCGGGCACGTTCCTCAAAGGCAGGGATCACATCGGACATGCCATAGGGCACACTGGTCAGGGAAGTGAAGCCTTCCGGCAGAGGTTCACGATATTCAAAGATGATCTTGCCCTTGTTGAAGTCGGTACGGCAGGCAAAGACACGAGCAATCCAGCGACGGGGAGGAACTTCGCCTTCCTTTTTCGCTGATGAGGCTTGCGGATTCATGAACGGCAAAAAGGCGTCCCGGGATTCGCTAACCATATACGTGCAGGTTTCCACACCAAGGCCGTTGAGCACATCCGCCCCTTCATGAATGGCAAAGGGGTGGTAGAGAGCGTTATTCCAATACCAAGGTTCATCCAGCTCGCCTTGCGCCACAATGGCCAGCGGCCCGTTGCCGTCACCCTTGCCGTAGATGGAGATCCACGCATCAACATTCAGACCGCCGATGACGCCTGTTTCCGTCAGGGACGCGCGCCCGAATCCGGCCGCAAGCAAAGGAAGCTGTTTCGCCGTTGCCGAAAAGGCCGGGCGAGACGTGGAAACATAGGTCGCACCGACCATACCGCGTTGCTGCACGGCCGTACAACCGGCCAGTACAAAGAGCAGCAGCGCTACGCAGGATGTCAGAAACTTCATGAATATACACCTTTTTCCCGAGAAGGTTTTCCGCCGGGAAGGTTAGCGATTGGCCGGAGGATTTCCGGCAGGCGCGGCCGCGTTGCCTCCGCCTTCAGCAGGGGCCGCTGCCGGAGCACCGGCGGAACCTCCCGGCATGAAGTCCTTGAGATCGCGAGACACTTCGAATGTCCGCAACTCGCTGGCTGCCGCCTTGCCGAAAGGCGAATCGGGGAAACGCTTGACCACGTCCTCAAGAAGGAACTGAGCCCGCGTAGTGTCGCCCAGCTTACGGTACAGGCGTGCCTCGCGGTAGCGCAGACCCGGATATTCGGGCGAGCTGGCATCCGGCACATATTGGCCATACCGCTTGACCCATTCCAAAGCTTCCGGAACGCGGTTGGCCACTTCGCAGATATCCATGAGCGCGCCGATGGATTCCTTGATACGCTCCGGATCTGCCTTGTCGGACCGTTCGTCGGCCAGCTGCTGGAAGAGATCAATCACCTGCTTGTTGTAGGTGTAGGCATCTCCCACATCCTTGCGGACTTCGGCATCTCGAGCAAGGAAATATGTGGCGTAGGCGCGCTGGTACAACGGAATATCCTTGCGAATGGCCAGCTGCCGCCAGCGGGAAAGAGCTGCTCCGGAAAGTCCCAAGTTTTGGGCCGAAAGAGCCGTGGCGTATTCCAACTGAGAGCGCAGCTGCGGCCGCAGCGGCCAGTCGGTAACGATCTTGGACAGATCCAGAATCTTGTCCCAGGCGCCTGCCTTCAGATAGCGATTGAAATACTCCGTCAGGGCCAGCTCCCCGTAATCGGGATCCATGCGAGTGGTCAGGAAGGCGCCCAGCAATTCCAGGCCCATGGCCTCGTCGCCGCGCTCCATATAGCCCTGCGCGAGGGCATAGCGCATCTTGGGGTCAAGATCGCCGTAACGCTCGCGTACCAGCGGGAATCCGTTCCACAGGAGCAGGATACGGCGATAGTTCTGTTCAGCCAGCGCATTGCCCAGCTCGCTCTGGAAGGCTGTCCAGATGATGTCTCGGGCTTGCGGCACCCCGGGATGTTCAGGATAACGGTCAATGAAGTCAGCAGCGCTCCCCATGGCCTGAGTGAACTGCTTGTCCCACAGCAGCCACATGGAGTACTTGAGGCGGGACAGAATGCATTCCGGCGATGTTTCCGAGGCGTCCATGATTTCCCGATAGACGCGCTCAAGTGGCGTATCCTCCGCAGGACGGGCAAACAGGGTACACATCTGTTCATAATTCAGCGGACCGTCATAGATGCCCTTTTCCGCCAGACGCATCTGACTGACACGGCTGGAGCTGATCCCCGGCCAGAGCTTCATGATGCGCTGGTACATCAGGGAGGCGGCATTCCATTGGTTGCCACGAGTATAATTGTCCGCCATCTTGAGCAGAAGATCGTTATTGCCCTCGCGTCGCGGTTCCAGATTGACAAAGAGCCAGTAGACATCCATGGCCGCATCGTTGCGCCGGAGAGCTTCCAGATTTTCCGCCTGCACGAGGAGAAAGTCCGTGTCTTTCAGATAACAGCGCGGCCAGCGCTTGTTGACGAAGTCCATAATGACGCTGGCATCATTATGTCGGCCCAGACGCACCAGTGCCTTGCCCAATCCCATGGAAGCTTCTTCCAAAGAAGCACTTTCGGGATAATTTTCCAGAACAGTTCGGAAGGATTCCGCCGCATCCTCATACATTTCGCGCTTCAGCTGCTCACGGCCCAGCTCCGTCATGGAATCGGCCACAAGGGATGAAAGCGGATACTGCCGCAACAGCGCCAGCATATTGGCTCGCGCTTCCTCCATATTACCGACACGCAGGTTGATGCTGCCCAACCGCGCGTAGGCATCAGGCGCCCGGTCATTACGCAGATCGGCATTGAGGGCTTCACTGGTGGCCGCGACAATGGCGTCATAGCCTGCCTGGGGCTTGTCCTTGTATAGCTCCCACAGACAGTCGCTGATGCCGTACAGTACCTCCAGTCGTCGGTCGCGTTTCAATTGCGGCTGGTCGTAGAGAACACGCAGCTTGGTCAGCGCATCTTCATATTGGTGCGCTTCCATGGCTTTTGTCGCTTCCTGCCAGACGACTTCAGGGTCAATGGGTTTTTCGACGGGATTACCCTGTTCGTCCACATAAATGACTTCCCGCTTGGGGTTTGGCGCTGCCGTACCGGCAGTCGTCCCCCCCCCTGTCGGGAGAGGGGGCAGCTCGGTAGTGGCCGGTGCGGGTGTCATCTGCCCTTCTGGAGCAGCCTGCCCCGGCATGGGAGGCTGTCCGCCCATAGGCATGGTCTGCATGGGCTGTGCCGCAGGTACAGGTGCGGCTCCCGTCGCGGGCGTCATGGGAACGCCCGGCGCGGTCTGGCCCGGCATGGGAGTCTGTCCGCCCATAGGCATGGTCTGCATGGGCTGTGCAGCAGGTACGGGTGCGGCTCCCGTCGCGGGCGTCATGGGAACGCCTGGCGCGGTCTGCCCCGGAGCCGGTTGAGGCATCCCGGGCGTCTGGGTGGACAGCGCCTGTTCCGGGGGCCAGTTTTCCGGCCCGCCGGGATTAATCCGCGCGGTAATGCCGTCGGCAGCCGTTGCCGCATGGATTGCGGCAGGGGAAAAAATTTCCAGTCCGGCGCTTCCGCACAGCACACAAATTGCCGCTCCCACAAGGAGTCTGCGACAGCAACGACCGGCAGCGCCGCAAGATTGCTCGCCTATGCCGGCCGGTTCCCCAGCGATACGATTCCGGTTTTTCCCGGTAGAAAATGGCTTGTTCACGCGCACGTCACTTCATGGTTGGTGTTGCTGCACGTTAATCATGCAAAAAACATGCAAAAGTATCAGCCGTTCTTTTTCTTCAATTTTTCAATCAGAGTCGTCCGTTTGATGCCCAGCAGCTCGGCAGCCTGATTCTTGACCCCGTCAGCCCGCTGCAACGCTTCATCAATGAGGCGAAATTCCACAGCTTCCAGAAAATCTTTCAGATTGATTCCCTGCGCTTCCAGCACGGAAAGATCCGGCCAGACAAATTGTCCTCCTCCTGCGGGCGCACTCGACGGTACGGCTTCGCCGCGCAGCCCGACGTCGGGCAACTTTGTCCCGGCAGGCGTGGTAACAAGTTCCGGAGCAGTGACCGGAGAGATCGGAGCAGCTACCGCCGGGGGGGTGCCGAGCGCACCTTCCGGCAAGGGAGGCAGGCTATCAAGAGGGCCGACATTGTCGCGGATTTTGGCAGGCAGATCGTCAACCTGCACATAGTCTCCATCCACCAGGATGCTCAACCGCTCCATGAAGTTTTCCAGCTCACGCACATTGCCCGGCCAGCCATAGGCAAGCAGCACCCGTGCCGTATCCTCGCCAAGCCGCAGCAACGGCCTGTTTTTCTTCTGGCAGAAGCGTTCCAGAAAGCATTGCGCCAGAATCAGAATGTCCATTCCCCGTTCGCGCAGGGGCGGCAGATGCAGCGGAATGACATTCAGGCGATAATACAGGTCCTCGCGGAAACGTCCGGCCATGACCTCGCTTTCCAAGTCTCTGTTGGTAGCGGCCACGATACGGACATCCACCTTTTTGCATCCCGTACCACCTACACGTTCTATTTCCTTTTCCTGAAGAACTCGCAGAATCTTGACCTGCAGGCTCAGGTCCATTTCCCCGATTTCATCAAGAAAGATAGTTCCGCCGTCGGCCAGCTCAAAACGACCGGGACGGGAGCGGATGGCATGGGTAAAGGCCCCCTTTTCGTGCCCGAAAAGCTCGCTTTCCAGCAGTTCCTTGGGAATGGCGCCGCAATTGATGGGCACAAAGGGGCAGTCGGCACGTCTGCTGTTGGCATGCAGGGCCCGCACAAGCAACTCCTTGCCTGTTCCCGATTCACCAGTTACAAGAACGGTGCTGTCTGTCGGAGCGACCTTGTCCAGTATCCTGAAAACATCCACAAGGCTCGTGCTCTGACCGATGATGCCGTTTCTGTTCAGCTCCATGAAGCTCTCCCGCACAATTGTTAAGGTGTCAATACCCTGACGCGCGAAAAATTTCCAGTAAAAAAAGGCATGTTTCCTGAAACCAAGTTGAAATCATGAATAAACTCATGGAAAACGAGCACCCGGAAATTGTAGATGACGGGATTGGGCTGGACGAACTGCGTACGGATATTCTGCGGGCCGTGCAGGTGGGAGCGGCCCTGCTGAGCGCTCCCCCGGGGGCGGGAAAAAGTACGCGCGTACCGCTCTGGCTGCTGGAAGCTCCCTTTCTGGAAGGAAAGAAAATCCTCCTTCTTGAGCCACGCCGCGTCGCCGCACGTGCTCTTGCCCGATACATGGCGGCCTGTCTCGGAGAAAAAGTCGGGGAAACTGTCGGCTTGCGCATGCGGCAGGAAAGTTTGTGCGGCCCCTCCACTCGTCTTGAGGTGATTACCGAAGGCGTTCTGACCCGCATGATCATGCAGGACGCTGAACTCCCCGGCGTGGGATGCGTCATCTTCGACGAGTTTCATGAGCGCAGCCTGCACGCCGATACCGGACTGGCTCTGTGTCTGGAAAGCCGGGCTATCCTGCGGCCGGACCTTTGTCTGCTTGTCATGTCCGCTACACTGGAAACGGAAAGCCTTTGTCGTCTGCTTCCTGGTGCTGTGCAACTGCGCTGCGGAGGTCGCCATTTTCCGGTAGATGTCCGCCATCTTCCTCCGCCTCCCGGCACGGACGCACAGGATGTGCCGGGCCTGCTCCGGCATGCGGCCGGCGTCATCAGCCGTCTGCTACGGGAAGAACAGGGCAGCCTGCTGGCTTTTCTGCCGGGTGTGGGAGAAATCCGACGTCTGGAGGAGCTTCTGCAGGGCGCCTGCCCCGCAGATGTGGATGTGCTGCCGCTTTACGGCCAGCTTTCGCCAGAGCAGCAGGATGCGGCCATCGTGCCGTCTTCGGCAGGTCGGCGTAAAGTCGTGCTGGCAACCAATGTGGCGGAAACGTCGCTTACTATCGAGGGCGTTCGGCTTGTCGTGGATACAGGACTTGCCCGCGAGCCTCGCTACAGCCCTGCCGACGGACTGACTCGTCTGGTGACCGGCCGCATTTCGCTGGCCTCTGCCGCGCAGCGCGCCGGTCGTGCCGGCCGTCTGGAGCCCGGCATATGCGTTCGCCTCTGGCACAAGGAAGAGGAAAACGGCATGCGGCCGCATATTCGTCCGGAAATTCTTGATGCCGATTTGACCCAGACGGTATTGCAGCTTGCCGCATGGGGCGTGCCGCGTCCGGAAGAACTGCCCTGGCCGGATCAACCGCCTGCCGCCCATCTTGCCGTTGCCCGTGAGGACCTTATCCGGCTTGAGGCGCTGGAACCGGACATGCCCATCAATCGGCCCACGGCACTGGGCTTCGAGATGGCAGCCCTTCCGCTGCCTCCTCGGCTGGCTCGCCTTCTGTTGCTCGGTGAACAATACCACAATGCGGCGCTGGCCTGCTGTCTTGCTGTGCTGCTGGAAGATCGCGATCCTCTGCCGCAGGCCGACGCCTCGCTTCTGCATCGTCTGGACAGGCTCTGCCGCGGGGCTGCCGCCGGAACAGGGGACGCCGGCATTGTCCGCCTGCGTCAGTGGGCACAACATCTTACGCGTCTGCTGGTCTGTCCTCCTCAGGGACTTTTTGAGGAAGCCCAGCGACAGAGCGTTTCCACTGGGCTGTTGACGGCTCTTACCTTTCCTGAGCGTGTGGCGCAGCGTACCGGCGAAGTGGATGGGCAGGCCCACTATGTCTTGCGCTGCGGCAGCCGCGCCTTTCTGCCGGTTACGGATGCTCTTGCTCGTCAGCCCTTTCTGGCTGTCGCCGTGTTGGACGGTGGTCACCGGCGGCATGTGCAGGGCGCAGATCGTGGGCGTATCCGGCTTGCCGCTCCCTTGCCGGCAGCCGAGGTGGAAAGTCTTTTTTCCGCGGCCTTGCAACGAGAAACCCGGGTGGACGTCACGGAAGACGGCCGCATCATCGCTCGTCAGCGTCGCCGACTGGATGCCCTTGTGCTGGAGGACCTTCCGCTGCCCCGTCCGGACGGCAGCGCCTGCGCTCAGGCTCTGTGCGGATTCATACGGCGCAAGGGACTTGCCTGCCTGCCGTGGAGTGAGGCCATGCACCAGTGGCGGGCCCGCGTGGCCCTGCTGCACGAGCGTGAAGGCGATCCCTGGCCCGACGTGGCGGAAGCGGCGCTGCTGGAGCATCTGGAAGACTGGCTTGCGCCCTTTCTTGACAACTGCACCGATCTGCAGCGTCTCTCCCCTGCCCGGCTGGCCGAGGCCCTGCGTGCCCTGCTGCCCTATCCGCTGCCCCGTCGTCTGGAAGAGCTGACTCCCACGCAGTGGACGTCCCCGGCAGGTGTTACGCATCCCATTGTCTATGGGGATGCGGGCGGTCCCTATGTGGCGGCCAAGCTGCAGGAATTCTTCGGCTGCACGCAGACGCCGGCCATCCTTGGCGGACGGTTGCCTCTGCTGTTGCACCTGCTTTCGCCTGCCGGTCGTCCTCTGCAGGTGACGCGTGATCTTTCCGCTTTCTGGGCCGATGGTTACCGGCAAGTCAGGGCGGAGATGCGCGGCCGGTATCCCAAGCATCCGTGGCCGGAGGATCCGCTTGCCGCTCCGCCTGCCGCCCGAACCAAAAAACAGATGGAGCGCGACCTCCAGAATCAGGGCAGGTAACCTGCCTGATAATCCCGACAGTTCCCGCATGCCCTGCCGTTGTTATTCTTCTTGACGGGTTTGTCTCGCCTGTCTATACTTATAAAGTTACTGTGCGCTCGTAGCTCAGGTGGATAGAGCAGGAGCCTTCTAAGCTCTTGGTCGGGGGTTCGAATCCTCCCGGGCGCGCCATAAGAAAATCAGGCACTTACGTTTATGGCGTAAGTGCCTTTTCTTTTGGGCACATATTGGGGGACACATGCACAACGTTCGGTAGCTGTAGGCTTTATCGGGAGAACCTACCATTTAGAGCATTTTCAGTTTGAAACGCTGTGCGTTTCAAACCATACGGCCTGGCGTTTCGCGGAAAAAACGCGGTTTTTCCGCTCACTTTCGGCCGGGCGGCGTTGTGTTGCCGCCTCGCATTTTGCCTTTTTCAAAGGTAAAATGCTCTAAAATTCATCCTTGCGGTTTATTTTCCTGTTTTTATCCAGTAAAAAAGCCGGTCGGCTATGCCTGAATAAAAAAAGACACCGGCTGGAACAAGAATTGTACCAAGAAGCATCATGATGCCGTGGAATTCTTCTGGATCATAAAGGTCGTATCTGCTCCATGTAACTAAACCCAAAAGCAAAAATGCGATCCCAACGCTAAGGCAGAGAAGTCCGACACGCTTGGTAATAGTCGTCGCTCTATTTAAGATTTCTGCGGGAATGGTAGAGAGTGCACTGGATTGAGAAAAAAAGGGATCATGTGCGGGCCTATTTTTCGGCGGTTGCACGGCTTTTTTGCTTTGTATTTCCGCGTCAGTCGCCAGCAGGCGATCAAACACGTGAATGATTTCCGAATTTAGCGTAATATCGGGGAGTGAATCTGATTCACCCTGGAGTGAATTTTTTATGGACGAAAAAACATTTTCAAGTTTACGACTGGGGGCTTCACTCTGTATTAAATACTTTATATAAGCTATAGCTGTTACTTCATACAATGTTTTTAATTGTTCATTAGTAAGAATGCCAGAAATAGGTACAGGTTGCCATTCCTGATCACCAGCAGACACAGGAAGCTTGTGGCGTTGTGCTTCAGCGAATTCACGCAAGGTTTTCAAGTCATTGTTAACTTGCTGTCGTACTGCCATAGATAGATTGGCACTATTTTCAGCTACTGTCATCAGGTCACTTAAGAAGACGTACGCCATCGCATAGTGCGGGCTCAAGGAACCCGCATTGTCTAAGAACTTAATTTCTGCCTTTCCATTTTGATTTATGTGAACATCTACGCCGCACTGCCAACTGCCTTGGACAATTTTTTTATTGAGGACATCAGAATCCATATACACCTCACAGATTCAATAGATACCCGCCATATCACCGACTGACGCTTTTTACATGTTTTCCAAACAGGTGAAAAATATTTTACAAAGATTCATGTCCCTCGTTTGTATAATAAGGAAACATTATATATT
>CALVGJ010000053.1 GCA_944327045.1 uncultured Desulfovibrio sp. | reverse complement strand
CAGCTGGTTGCCTGTCTCATTTTCCGGGAGGAGAATTGTTTCCTGCCAATGTACGGAATGCAGTCGGGAGCGTCAACAATTATCCATCGGAACGCATGAGCGTTTTTCCTTTGAAAAAGGCAGAATGTGAGGCGGCGGCACAGCGCCGCCCGGCCCAACGTGAGCGGAAAAAAACGCGTTTTTTCCGCGAAACGACAGGCCGTATGGTTTGAAACGCACAGCGTTTCAAACTGAAAATGCTCAGGAAGGGGGCGCGGAGCGCGGCATGCCGGCCGGCTCTGGAAATACGAAAGGGCAGGGACGCCGTCTGTCGTCCCTGCCCTGTGAAGCTCATGCCGTCCGCATGTCGAGTGCGGCTCAGGCCAGATGGCGCACCTCGCCGTACCAGGCGGCGGCCTGTTCCAGCAGGGCGTTGCTGCGGGCGGCCAGCGCCTGCGGGTCCTTCAGGTAGCCGTCCTGCAACAGGCAGGCGTCAAAGAGGCATTCCACCATGTCGCACAGCGTCTTGTCCGCGGCATCGGCCTTGTACATGCGAAGCAGACTGCGCAGCAGGGGATGATCCCGGTTCACTTCCAGCACCTTGACGGGCAGGGAGTCGTCCTTCTGCATGACGCGCAGGAATTTTTCCATGCTGGAGGTCATGCCGCCGTCGGCCGAGACCAGAACGGCCGGACTTTCCGCCAGACGATGCGACACGCGCACGTCCTTGACGCGCTCGCCGAGGATTTCCCGAATGCGGGCCAGCAGCTTGTCGAAAGCGGCGTTGTCGTCCTCGGAAAGGGGAGCGGTGGCGGGCTTGTCCGCATCGGCCTTGTCGGCAAAGGCATCCAGCGCGTCGTCGGCGGCCGTTTCCACGGATTTGAATTCCCATTCCTTGTAGGCATGCAGCCCGTCCATGAGGAATTCATCCACCGGTTCATAAAGGAAAAGCGTCTCGATGCCCTTCTTGCGGAAGCGTTCCAGATGGGGACTCAGGCGGGCGGCTTCCCGGTTGGGGGCCGTGACGTACCAGATGGTTTTCTGGCCTTCCGGGGCGCGGGCCATGTATTCGTCCAGACTGCTCAGGGCCTCGGCGTCCTCATGGACGGAGGTATTGAAGCGGAGCAGGGCGGCCACGCGTTCCCGGTTGGGGAAGTCCTGATAGCCGAGCTTGAAGACCCGGCCGTGCAGCTTCCAGAAGCGGGCGTACTTTTCGGCGTCATTGGCGACCATTTTTTCCAGATGGCCGAGAAGCTGCTTGACGATGGTCTGATGAATCTTGCGCAGCACCACATTCTCCTGCAGCGTTTCGCGGGAGATGTTGAGCGGCAGGTCCTCGGTATCCACCACGCCCTTGAGGAAGGCGAGATATTCCGGCAAAAGCTCCTTGTTGCGGTGCTGGATGAGCACCCGGCGGCTGTAGAGATCAAGGCCCCAGTAGTCGCGCTCCATGCCGAAGACGTCCTGCGCGGCATCGGGGATGTAGAGCAGGGCATTGAACTGCACCGGCGCGTCCACGGCGATGTGCAGCACGTCCAGCGGAGCCTTGCTGTCGTACGTCAGGTGTTTGTAGAAAGCGTCGTACTGTTCGCGGGTGACGCTGCTTTTGGGCTCGCGCCAGAGGGCGGGCTGGGTGTTGATCTTGTCCTCGCCCACAAAAATGGGGAAGGGCACAAAGGCGGAATGATTGCGGATGACGGATTCCACCCGGAATTTTTCGGCAAACTCCGAGGCATCTTCCTTGAGATGGACGACAATGCGCGTGCCGCGCTTGAGTTCTCCGGCCTCGCAGGGGCTGACGTCAAAGGTGCCCAGCCCGTCGCTGACCCAGACATGCGCCCGGCTGTCCTCGCCGAAGGCGGGCAGGGAGGTGACCTCCACCTTGTCGGCCACCATGAAGACCGAATAGAAGCCTACCCCGAAGCGGCCGATGATGTTGGCCGCATCCGCGGCCTTGCCGTCGGCGGCCTGCGCGTCCAGCTCGGCCAGGAAGGCCTCGGAGCCGGACTTGGCGATGGTGCCCAGATTCTCGGCCAGTTCGGCGGCGCTCATGCCGAGGCCGCTGTCCGTGATGGTGAGGGTGCGGGCCTTTTCGTCCAGCGTGATGCGGATTTCCAGAGGCAGATCGGGTTCACGCGGCGTTTCGCCGCGGCTGGTACGAAAACGCAGCTTGTCCAGCGCGTCGGAAGCGTTGGAAATAAGCTCGCGCAAAAAGATTTCACGATTGGTATACAGAGAGTTGGTGAGGATGCGCAAAACCTTGCGCACCTCGGCCTTGAATTGCTGTTCAGCCATGATGCAGCCTCCTGTCATGAATACCCCGTGAAGTAAGTCCCGCAGAGGATTCGTCAAGTCCGCGTGCGGCAAGGGGAAGGCTGTTTTTCTTTTTTGGGGGAGAGGAACCTTTTGTGAGCAAAGGGGGGTCCTCCCCGCGCTTCACCCCTCCCCAAAACATTTCTTGTCCAGATGCGCGCCGGATTGCCGTCCAAAGCGACGCCTGACCCAAGCCCCTGAACAAGACGAAACGTCCGGGGCCTCCCCCTGTTCGGCCGCCCGTTCCGCCCGAGCGTCGCTTTGTGCGGACAGGCGCGGGACGGAGACAGTGACTCCCTGCATAATTCCGCGGGCATCAGGGAGGACTTTTCCGCGCCGGAGAGGTGGAACAGCCGTAAATCAGTACAAAAAGCAAGAGAAAAACGCCGTCCGCCGCAGGGGCTCGCCGGGCCGAATGTTCCATCTGAGAGATGGGGAAAATCATCTGTACGGAAAGTGTGTGAAGAGAAAAACTAAAAAAATAAATATGCTATACGCCTTATCAGGATTTGCTCTTGCCTTCTGAAACAGAGCAGTATACTAGGGTGGCAACTCAGGAGGATGTCTCTATGGATGACGTTATACTGCTCTCGCGGTTACAGTTCGCTGTCGCCGTTTTTTTCCATTTCATCTTCGTGCCGCTGACGCTGGGGCTGTCGCTGCTGATTGCCCTC
>CALVGJ010000052.1 GCA_944327045.1 uncultured Desulfovibrio sp. | reverse complement strand
CCAGATAGGGCAGCATGGCGTCCCGCACTTCGGGGGCCACGGCGGTGGTGGCGTTGTTGTCGAGATAGATGGTCTTCATGGCTAGGCTTCCTCCACGGTGATGTCGTCTTCCACCTGTTCGCGCAGGGTGCGCTGCACAAGGTCGTGCAGGGTGACGGCGCTGGCCCGGCACTGGGCGCAGCGACCGCCCAGATTGACCAGCACGCGCTTGCCGTCCACATCCACCAGTTCGATGGTACCGCCGTCGGCCTCAAGCTGGGGCCGGATTTCCTCGTCGATGACCTTCATGACGCGCTGCATGCGCTGCACGTTGGTCAGGCGGGGCCTGGGGGCGATCTCCACAAGCCGGGGGCTGCGCAGCTCATCGGCAAGGATTTCGGCAATCTGGTCGAGGCAGTCGCCGCAGGCGCCGCCGGCCTTGGTATAATTGGTGATCTCCTCCACGGTTCTGAGGCCGTTTTCCCGGATGGCGCGCAGAATCTGGGCATCGGTCACGCCGAAGCACTTGCAGACAAGCTTGCCCTCCTCATGGGCATGGGGCACGGCGGGTTCCCCCTTCCACTGGCGGATGGCGGCCTCCAGCGCCTCGGCTCCCATAACGGAACAGTGCATCTTTTCCTTGGGCAGGCCGCCGAGGGCGTTGGCTATGTCCTTGTTGGTCAGCTTGATGGCCTCGTCCACGGACATGCCCTTGACAAGCTCCGTCAGCACGGAGCTGGAGGCGATGGCGCTGGCGCAGCCGAAGGTCTCGAAACCGGCATCCTCGATGATGCCCTTGTCGTTGATGCGCAGATAGAGCTTGAGCGCGTCGCCGCAGGCCAGGCTGCCCACCTCGCCGATGGCGTTGGCGTCGGCCAGCGGCCCGGCATTGCGGGGGTGCAGGAAGTGATCATGAACGGCGTCGGTATAATTCCACATGATTATATCCTCCGAGCATTAGAGCATTTTCCGTTTGAAACGCGTTGCATTTCAAATCATACGGCCTGTCGTTTCGCGGAAAGAATGCGGTGTTTCCGCTCACTTCGGGCCGGGCGGCGCTTTGCTGCCGCCTCACGTTTTGCCTTTTTCAATGGCAAAACGCTCTGGAGCACCTAGGAAGCCTTTTCGGCATCAAGGATGTGCTGCAGGGTGCGTTCCCGCAGGAAGGTTCGCACATGTTCATCCAGTTCGTGCCAGAACAGCCGCGAGGAGCAGGTATCCTGCCGTTCGCAGTGCTTGCCGCCCGACAGGCAGGAGACTGGCGAAATTTCCCCTTCCAGTCGGGCAAAAACCTCTTCCAGATTGATGTCCGAGGCCGGACGGGCCAGACGGTAGCCGCCTCCCGACCCCCGCACGGCAAAGAGAATGTCCAGCGGTTTGAGGGCACGGACAATCTGTTCCAGATAGCCGGAGGAGATATTCTCCTCCTGGGCGACCTGCCCCAGCTGTACCAGCGAGCCGTCGGCCTGCTGGGCAAGCCGCAGCAAAAAGCGCAGACCGTAGCGGGTGCGGGTAGAAAAGCGCATGGCGTTCTCCTCAGGCCTGTTTCGGGGTTTCCCGGGTGAAGTCGAAGGGAGTTCCCTGATAGACGTAATAATTGAGCCAGTTGCTGTAAAAGAGGTGGGCATGGGCCCGCCAGGTCATGACCGGCAGTCTGTCCGGGTCCTCGTCCGGGTAGTAGTGCAGCGGCGGCGGGGTATTCATGCCGCGCAGGCGGTCGCGCCGGTATTCGGCATCCAGCGTGCCGCGGTCGTATTCCAGATGGCCGGTCATGAAGACTTGCGCATGATCCACCCGTTCCACCAGCGTCAGGCCCGCCTCATCCGACTCGGCCAGAATCCGCAGATCGGGAATGGCGCGCACGTCCTCGCTGCGTACCTCCGTATGCCGGGAATGCGGCGCGGGGAAGTCGTCGTCAAAGCCCCGGAAGAGGCGGCAGGACGGCTGCCGCACCTGATGGCGGAAAACGCCGAAGCGCTTTGCCGGCAGATCGTACTTGGGCACACCGTAAAAATGGTAGAGCGCCGCCTGTGCCGCCCAGCAGATATAGAGCGTGGAATAGACGTTGTCCGCGGCGTATTGCATGATGTCCAGCAGTTCCTGCCAGTAGTCCACGGCCTCGAAGGGCAGATGCTCCACCGGCGCGCCCGTGACCACCATGCCGTCGAAACGTCGATGGCGGATTTCGTCAAAGGTGCGGTAAAAACGCTCCAGATGCACGAGCGGCGTGTTCTTGGATTCATGCTGGGCCGTGCGCAGCAGGGTGATGTTCACCTGGAGCGGCGAATTGCCCAGCAGGCGCAGAAGCTGCGTCTCGGTGGCGATCTTGGTGGGCATGAGGTTGACGATGACGATCTCCAGCGGCCGGATGTCCTGACGTTCGGCGCGTTCCTCGGTCATGACGAAAATGTTTTCGTTTTCCAGAGCGAGGCGGGCGGGGAGATCGGCGGGAATCTGTATGGGCATGGGTATCTCGTTGGTTTGGTATGCGTTCAGCTAAAACTTAGTCATCTACTATGTTTTGTCAAGTGGCGGACAGCGGCTAGCCCAGATGCACCACATGACTGTGCAGAGGCACGCTGACGCCCGCGGCCGCAAGGGCTTTCTGCGCCAGCATGTCCAGACCGCCGCAACAGGGGACGCTCATGCGCAGGACGGTGATGTCCCGCACGTCATTGCTCGCGAGGATGTCGGTGAGCTTTTGCAGGTATTCGTGGCTGTCATCCAGCTTGGGACAGGCGATAAGCGCCACGCGCCCGTCCAGCCAGTGGCGGTGCAGGTCGGGCAGGCAGAAGCCCGCGCAATGGGCGGCCAGCAGCAGACGCGCCCCGCGCAGGTAGGGCGCGGACGGCGTCACAAGGCGCAGTTGCAGGGGCCAGGTGGCCGTCCGGGCCTGAAGAGCGTCCGGGGAGGCGGGGGCGGCCTGCGCGTTCTGTGCGGACAAGAGGGGCGTCAGTCGGCGGGGGGTACTGCCGGGGCAGCCGTGCCCGGCGGCGGTTCCGGCCGGGCGACCTTCCCGGGCGGCCTTGGCCGCAAGGGCGGCGGCTTCGTCAAAGGCCGGAGCCTCGCGGGTCACGATGCGCAGCGCGCCGCGCGGGCAGTTGAGGCAGGCCCCGAGACCGTCGCAATAGGCATCGCTGATCAGGCGGGCCTTGCCGTCGATGACGGCCAGAGCGCCTTCGGCACAGTCCAGAACGCACTGGCCGCAGCCGTCGCATTTTTCCTCGTCAATTTCGATAATGGGGCGTTGCATGCGTCGTCTCTCCATCAGTTTTCCAGCAGGGAAGGCAAGTCGCCGGGATGCCGGACAAGGCGGGCGGCGCCTGCCGTGCGGACTTCCTCCAGACCGCGGAAGCCCCAGGCCACGCCCACGCCGACCATTCCGGCATGCCGGGCCGTGAGCATGTCCACGTCACTGTCCCCGACATAAAAGCACTGCGCGGGTTCCGTGCCGAGGTCCGCCGTCACGGCAAGGGCGCCTGCCGGGTCGGGCTTGAGGGGGGTATCCGGGCGGGCCCCGCGCACCACGGAAAAGACGCGGGGAAAGTGAGCTTCGATAAGGACGCGGGTGTAT
>CALVGJ010000051.1 GCA_944327045.1 uncultured Desulfovibrio sp. | reverse complement strand
AATCTGGAAAGAACGTGCCGTAGACCGTTTTGCCATTGAAAAGGCAAAACGCGAGGCGGCGGCACAGCGCCGCCCGCCCCAAAAACAAGCGGAAAAACCGCGGTTTTTCCGCGAAACGCCAGGTTGTATGGTTTGAAACGGAAAGCGTTTCAACCTGAAAATGCTCTAAAGAGTACGGCAAGGAGAACCCCCATGCCCAGCAAATATGATCAGGACAGCACACCGGGCGTCAAGCTGCTGCGGCTGTTCCGCAAGCTGCTGGCGGACGGCAGGCGGCACTATCAGCGTGATCTGGCTGCCGAATTTCAGTGTTCGCCACAAACCATCATGCGCCTGATTACGGAAATAGAAAGCGTCATCGGCGCCAATCTGGAAACGGGGCTGGACTGCCGCCGTCGCTGGTACCGTATTGCCAGCAGCCATCCCAACCGTCTGGGGCTGGAGTATGAGGAGCTGCGCTATCTGGCCGTCTGTCGGGACCTGGCGATACCCGCCCTGCCGGAACCGGTGCGCCGCCGCGTGGATGAGACCCTCCTCCAGCTTTCGCTGCATATGGCCGAACAGGGCTTTTCCGATCAGCCGGATGTGCGGGAGCCGCGCTTCGGGTTTTATTCCAAGGGGCGCATCGACTACACGCCGCATCAGGAAACGCTGGAGCAGCTTCTTGGCGCCATACGAAATCATGGCGTATGCCGTCTGCTCTATAAAGCGTCGGGCAACAAGGCGAGCAAGGAGCATCTCTTTGCGCCGGGCAGGCTCATCAGCATGAACCTGACCATATATGTGCTGGGGGCGCTGCTGACGGAGGATGGCGCGGAGGTTCGATACTACACGCATCTGGCTGTTCATCGCGTACAGGAGATTTCCCGAACCAACCTTGTCTACAGCGGAGCGTTCCCGGACCCTGAACAGGGGACGTTCGGCCTGCCGTGGCATGAACCGCGGGAATTCCATATCCGCTTCAGGGCCGGAAAGGCGGCGGATTATGTCTGCGAGCGCATCTGGGCGGACAGGCAGACCACCGAGACGCAGCCGGACGGAAGCGTCGTCCTGCACATCACCACCCGCAGCGAACCGGAACTCATGGCCTGGGTGCGGAGCTTCGGGGAGGAAGCCTGTCTGCTTGGCAGGGAGTAGGGTGGGCGAAAGATGACGGCGTTTATGTCACTGGTTGCGGAACGCAAACAAAACGGTTCTGCCATATGCAGATCGCCGGCATGTCGTTTTCCCTCCGTTCAGGCATGAAGCTGAACGCACGCCATGCTTCACGGAATGTGCGGGAGAGGCAAGGCTTCATTCGCCGGATATGTCAATCTGGCGGCCCCCTGCGCCCTCCGAGGAGGCTTCCCGCTGATTCCCGTGCAACCTGAGCGGCGGCAAGCTGCCGCCGTTCCGCAAGCTGGCGGGATAGCGCGGCTCGACATGCGCCGTGAAGAGGGTATAGGCACGTTTTCTGAATATGTCGCTGTCTGGGAAGAATCCGCGGACGGCGTTCAGCTTGTGGAGGTGACATATGCGAGAGCGCACGGATGTGCCCCCTGTCGAGACAATCACGCTGTCGTTTCCTGTTCCGCAGGAGCGTGTGACGGAAGTTCTTCGTGCCATGCTGGGCCTTGGCTTTGCCCCCGCGTGTGACGTCTCGTGGCGTGAGGCGTTGAGAGGATCGTCCGCGCTGCCCGGCATTCTGCTTGCCGCCGCACGCTGCCGTAAGGGGCTGACGCAAGTGCAACTTGCCGAAAAGACCGGCATTGCCCGTCGCCATATCAGCCAAATGGAAAGCGGCTGTCACATCGGCAGGAAGAGAGCCCGACTCCTCGGGAAGGCCCTCGGCATTGCCCCGCGTCTGCTGACCGTATGAGGCGGGAGGCAAAAATATGAGTACGAGTGGGAGAAGAGAGCATTGCCGGTTTCGTCGTATGCGGCCTTTCCTTCATGCCGGGAATGTCGATTGTCGCACGCCGATGATGAAACCGTGACGACATGTGCGCCGGCCTGCGGCATGCCACGCCCCCCAAAAAAGCGGAAAGCCCGGAGCCTCCTTGATTACGGAGCGTCGTCTTTAGAGCATTTTGAGTTTGAAACGCTTTGCGTTTCAAACCATACGGCCTGGCGTTTCGTGGAAAAAACGCGGTTTGTCCGCTCACGTTCTGCCGGGCGGCGCTGTGTCGCCGCCTCGCATTTTGCCATTTTCAAAGACAAAATGCGAGGAAAGCAAGGCGGCTGGCAGACATCCGCAAGGCTTTGCGGCCCGTCCACCGTTGTTCTTGCGCTGTACAAAAATGGGCAGGCGGGCCGGAGTTTTCGATCTTCTTCTTGTGGCGGCGCCGATGCGAAGTTGACGCAAGGCATACCGCTGACCACAAAAAGACTTTCTCCCACCTCGGCCTGCCTGCATGCCGCCTCGGCAGCAGGGCTGTTTTTTCCGGTGGAACCCCGAACGAAAAAAGGACTCGCGGCGTTACCCGCAAGTCCTTGTTTTCTCTGGAGCCGGCGAAGGGACTTGAACCCGCAACCTGCTGATTACAAATCAGTTGGTAGCAGTCTTTTTGAGTTACTTCAAATTATACGGAGTAACTTTTTCAATGAGTTAGACTTCCGTTGAGTTACCCCCAATTACCTGTTATTCCCGTTCTGGTGGAACCCCGGTGGAACCCCGAGAATAAAAATCAGCAGTCCACGCGGGCATAATCAGCAGGTCTGGAACGGGGCTGGAATGGTCTCGAATGGGGGACAAGACATGCGCCTGACGAAAAGAAGCGTTGAGGGGCTGGAAGCGGCGGACAAGCGGTACGAGGTGCGGGACGATGACTTGCCCGGCTTTCTTGTGCGTGTCGGTGTGACCGGCGAAAAGTCTTTCTACCTCATGTACCGAGCCGGAAAGGGGAGAGGGGCGGCAAAGCGGCGGCTTGCCCTCGGTTCTTTCCCCGCCGTTACCGTGGAGCAGGCGCGGAAGCTGGCGCGGGAAAAGCTCGCGCTTGTCACAATGGGGGCGGACCCTGCCGAAGTATTGCGCGAGGAGAAGGCGACGCGCTCCGTATCCTCGGTGCTGGAGCAGTTCCTTGCCGAACATGTGCGGGCAAAGCTCAAGCCCGGAACGGTGCGCTGCTATGAGCAGCAGGCGGCGGCCCATATCCTGCCCGCTCTGGGCGCGCTCAAGATAACCGAGGTGTCCGCCCGGCAGGTGAGCGGCCTGCATCATTCCTTGCGGGAGACGCCCTATCAGGCGAACAGGGTACTTGCCACGCTCTCGAAGTTCTTCAACTGGTGCGAGGTGGCAGGCTTCCGCGACAGGGGGACAAACCCCGTTTTGGGCGTGGAACGGTTCAAGGAAAGCAAGCGCATGGTCTTCATGGGAAAGGCCGAAGTGGAGGCCATAGGCGCCAGCATTGCCAGGCTGGAATCATGCGGGAAGCTTTCCCCGGTGGCGGCGGCCGCCTTCAAGGTGCTGCTCTTCACAGGGGCGCGTTGTGGTGAAGTGACCACGCTCAAGTGGAGCTACCTTGACCTTGAGCGCGGCCTTGCCCATCTGCCGGACAGCAAGACCGGCGCAAAGACCATCCACCTGCCCGCCGCCGCTCGCGCCGTGCTGCTCTCCCTGCCGCGCATCAATGAATACTGTTTCCCCGGGCGATACGAACGGGGGCATATCGTAGGCGTATCCAAAATGTGGAAGCGGGTTCTTGACGATGCGGGGCTTTCCGGCTGGCGCATCCATGACTTGCGGCACGCCTTCGCATCCTATGCCGTGAATAGCGGCAAATCCCTGCCCATCGTCGGCAAGATGCTGGGGCACACGCAGGCGGCCACCACCGCACGATATGCCCATCTGGCGGAAAACCCCGTTGCCGCCGCCGCTGAAAGCACAGCTCAGGAAATCCAGAAAGATTTGACCGGCGGCAAGGTGATACCGTTCCGCAAGCGGGCGGGCTAAGGCCGCCCCTCTCCCTGCCGGACAAGGTTGCCTGACTCCCGGCAATGTCGGACCGATAGGCCCTTTTCATATAAGGGTGCATCATTTTTTGTTTTGTGGTCGGTCGCATTCCCCCCTTTTTCCGCCTGCGGATTTTCAATGCGCATTTTTATGTCGGACGTGTCGGACGTGTCGGACGGCCCTACAGCCACAAGGGTTTGCGGGCGTCCGACATGTTTTTCCCTTGTCGGACATGTCGGACGGATTGCCCCTCTTCCTGCCGACTTCCCCCCTGTTCCTTGTGTTCCCGGCCCTCCCGAAAGGGGACGCTGGCCTGTTGCCGGACGGCAGACCTCTTGACGCTATAAGCCAATGACTTATAATTTGTCCATGAACACGCCACCCATGACCGTAGTGGAAACGCCCTCCTTTTTGCGCAGAGCCAAGGGCTTGCTGTCGGAACCTGAACGCGCCGATCTTGTGGCCTACCTTGCCGAAAATCCCCATAGCGGCGCGATCATGGAAGGCACAGGCGGCGTGCGGAAGCTGCGCTGGGCAAGAGAAGGGGAAGGCAAGAGCGGTGGCCATAGGGTCATCTACTACTTCCATTCCGAACGCATCCCCCTGTTCGTCCTGCTGATATACGGGAAGAACGAAAAAGCGAACCTGACGCAAGCGGAGAAGAACGATATGCGCCGCCTGACGGC
>CALVGJ010000050.1 GCA_944327045.1 uncultured Desulfovibrio sp. | reverse complement strand
CCTCATGCCCAGCCCCCCGCATACGGCGCATGAGCACGCTCCAGAAATTGGCCACGGAACGGGCCTGATTACCAAGCACAACAATTTTCATGAGCAATCCCCTGGGCCTGTATTCAGGCGCTTTTTTTCAGGGTATACCAGCAAGGTTCCCGCCTGAAAAGAGAAAACCGCCGCTTCCCTCCCGGAAGTTTTGACAGTCGGTACGCTCCATCGTAAACTGTCTTCTTGCCGGGTTCTCTTTTTTCTTCCCGGCACTACTCCTGAAGGATGTAATATTATGCTGACATGGGATGCTCTCTGTGACGATATGAAGGCGCGCCCCTCCCGCTGGCTCGTAACCGGCGTGGCGGGCTTTATCGGCTCCAATCTGCTGGAACACCTCCTGAAGCTGGGTCAGACCGTGGTCGGGCTGGACAACTTCCTTACCGGCTATCAGAAAAATCTGGACATGGTGCGCGACGCGGTCGGACCGGAGCTGTGGAGCCGCTTTCGCTTTGTGGAAGGCGACATCCGCGATCTCGATACCTGCCGGAACGTCTGCGAAGGCGTGGAGCATGTGCTGCACGAGGCGGCGCTCGGATCGGTGCCGCGCTCCATTGACGACCCGCTGTTGTCCAACAGCTGCAACATCGACGGACAGCTCAACATGCTGCTTGCGGCCCGTGACGCGGGCGTAAAAAGTTTCGTCTATGCCGCCTCGTCCTCAACC
Organism: uncultured Desulfovibrio sp.; assembly: GCA_944327045.1. Taxonomy (GTDB): domain Bacteria; phylum Desulfobacterota; class Desulfovibrionia; order Desulfovibrionales; family Desulfovibrionaceae; genus Desulfovibrio. The sequence continues at coordinate 3,050 of CALVGJ010000050.1, read as the reverse complement.
TACGGCGATTCGCCCGAACTGCCCAAGGTGGAGGACAAGATAGGCCGTCCTCTCTCTCCCTACGCCGTCACCAAGTACGTCAACGAACTGTATGCCGACGTCTTTGCCTCCTGCTACGGCTTCACCACCATCGGCCTGCGGTATTTCAACGTTTTCGGCCAGCGGCAGGATCCCTACGGCGCTTATGCCGCGGTCATTCCGCAGTGGTTCGCCAGTCTGCTCAAGGGCGAAACCGTCTATGTCAACGGGGACGGCGAGACCAGCCGCGATTTCTGCTACATCGACAATGTGGTGCAGGCCAATTTGCTGGCGAGCTTTGCCGGGGACGAGGCCCGCAACAAGATTTATAATGTGGCCTTCGGCCAGCGCACGACGCTCAATGAACTTTTCGGCCTCATTCGCGAGGAGGTCGCCCGTCACAAGCCGGAGGCCGCAAACGCTCAGGCGGTTCATCGTGATTTTCGGGCCGGTGACGTGCGCCATTCCCTTGCGGACATCAGCCGGGCCGAAAACCTGCTGGGCTATGCGCCGCGTATGGATGTGCGGCAGGGGCTGCGGCTGGCGGGCGACTGGTACGCCGCCAACCTCTAGAGCATTTTCAGTTTGAAGCGCGCAACGCTTCAAACTGTCTGCGTCCTATCGTTTCGCGGAAAAACGCGGTTTTGCCGCTCACTTTTGGGCCGGGCGGCGCGGTGCTGCCGCCTCGCGTTTTCCGCCGCCGGACGTTCCGGCGAGCTCCGAAAACTCTCCCTCCCGGCGGTTTGCGCCGCCGGGAGGCCGTTCCTTATCCGTCATGCCGCAGCCGCTCAGGGGAGACTGCCATGAAACGCCTTCTGCTCTGGTTCGTCCTTGTTGTCCTGTTGCTGGCAGCGGCAGGAGCCTTTGTGCTTACCCGCGTCGATACCGGTTTTGTAGCCACGACCATTTCCGACGCGGTGAGGACGGCCACGGGAGCACCGCTGACCTTTACCGATCCGCCCCGCCTTTCCCTCTATCCGCTGGGTGTGGATTTCGGCAGGCTGACCTGGAAACAGGAGCAGCCGGACAAAAGCCTTGCGGTCAGTGCCGCGGGCGGGCACGCGCGGGTGGCGCTTTCCCCCCTGTTTTCCGGCCGCGTCGTTGTGGAAGAAATCGTGCTGGCGGAGCCTGCGCTGGCCGTTGTTCTGCATGCGCCTGCCGACGGAACGCCTCCGGCGGCGCCGGAGGCCGCGTCGTCGCGGACGCCCGCCGGAGATGCCGAGGCTCCCTCGGATGCCCTGCCGCTGGAACTGGGGCAGGTGCGGGTGGAAAAGGCCCGCATCAGTCTGACCGATGCCGAGGGCAATCGTTTCGGCATCGACAATCTGCACCTGAATCTGCAGAACGTGCGGCGGCATGCGGATATGGCGGTGGACGCCGGTTTTTCCTACGCCCTTTCGCGGAAGGGGCAGGACATGTCCGGCAGTTTTGCCCTCAAGGCCACGGTGCGCTATTACGCCCCCAATCTCACCATCCGTAACCTTCAGCTTGCGCTGACGCCGCAAACAGGGCCCGTTCCGTCCGCTCTCGGCCCTCTGGCCTTGCAGGGGGAGGCGGCACTGAATTTCGCCACCCGGAAACTCCGGCTCCAGAATATGGCACTGGCCTGCGCGGCCACGCATGCCGAGCTCTCGGGCGAGGCCGACCTTGCCGCCCTGAGCTTTGCCGGAGCCCTGTCGCTGGTGACAGCACCGCGTGCCCTGGCCGCTATCTGGAACATCCGGTTGCCGCAGCAGGGGGAGGACAGGCTGGAACTCTCCACGGGTCTTGAGTGCTCGCCCAGCCGCGTGGCCCTGCGTCAGCTCAAGGCCGCACGGGACAAGACGCGCCTTGAAGGTACGCTGACCTGTCTGCTGCAGCCCGTGCCGGATATTCGCGGCTCCCTGCATTTTGGCGAGGTCGTGCTTGATCAGTATCTGCCCGAAAAGGCCGCCCCGGTCGCCGTGCCCGCGCCCGCTTCCGAAGAGACCGCGGAACGTGTGGTGTCTGCAACGCCTCCCGTCTTGCCGACTCTGGATGTCCATATGGTTGCCGACAGCCTGCGGTATAAGGACATGGGCGTTCAAGGGCTGAATCTGCGCCTGCAGGGAGAAAAGGGACGCTACCGTCTGCAGGATTTCCGCTGCCGCCTTGCGAGCGGCGGCGATGTGGCCGGCAAGGGTAGCGCCGATCTCCCGCAAAAACGCTATGGACTTTCCTTGCAGGCGGATAATGTGGACATCGGAGGGCTTACCCGCATGCTGGGCAAGGGCAGTCCCGCCGACGGCAGGGCCTGGCTCACGGCGGACCTCACCGCGGCGGGCGAGAACAGCGAAAAGCTGCTGGCCTCACTTGACGGCAAGGGAGCTCTTGATGTGCGGGACGTGCACCTGCGGGCCCTTTCGGCGCTGCCCCGCAACATTCCGGGGCTGGAGGGAGCCATCCCCAACCGGGTGGCCCAGCTGCAGATACCCTTTGTCGTCCGGCAGGGCGAGCTGACTTCTCGTCCCATCGTGGCCAGCGCGGACGCGCTCAACGCCAAAGGCCAGGCCGTGGCAAGCCTGTCCCGCAAGCATCTGCACGCCACGGCCGATGTGCGGACGCTGGGGCTGACCATTCCGGTCATCATTGACGGGCCGTTTGATAATCTTTCCTATACGGTTGATCCGCGTTTTCTTGCGCGTATGGCCTCCGGCCTGCCGGCAAATCTGCTGGAAGGCGGCGGACAGGCGGGCAAGGCCGCCGGAGCAGGAGCACGGGATGCCGGCAGCGCCATCGACAAGACCCTGCGTGGTGCGGGGGGGCTGGTGCGCGGCCTTCTGGGGAAATAGACAATGTGCCCGAAGAAGGCTAAAGATTTTTCTTCTCCGGGCGTTATGTTTAGGTATGGCACTTTTTCCGGAAATTGTTCCGGGCAGGTAAACCCGGCATTACCGCCGGCGCTGGTGGGACTGTATGTATCTTCTGATAGGCCTCATCGTCGTTTTCTCCTCCGTGATCGTGGGCTATACTGTGGCGCACGGGGAATGGTCCGTCCTTTTTCAGCCCGCCGA
>CALVGJ010000049.1 GCA_944327045.1 uncultured Desulfovibrio sp. | reverse complement strand
ATCAACGGCTAGCCGCGCCCCGGCGCGCAAGCAAGGAGTAAATCATGGCTCATAAGAAAGCAGGCGGCTCTTCGCGCAACGGCCGCGACAGTGCGGGCCAAAGACGCGGCGTCAAGCGTTTTGGCGGACAGCAGGTGCTGGCGGGCAATATCCTCGTGCGTCAGCTGGGGACCCGGATTTATCCCGGTGAAAACGTGGGCATGGGCAGGGATTACACCCTGTTCGCCAAGGTGGACGGCGTGGTGCGCTACGAAAAGTACACCCGCAAGCGCCGTGTGCTGACCCGCGTTCACGTGGAAGTTCCCGCCGCCGGCTAGTCCGGTTGCGGCAGGGACAATTTTTCGGGGAAGAGGCCGCAGGGCTTCTTCCCTTTTGCTGTTTGCGCAGTGCGCAAGAACCTTCTTACCGCCGTTGCTCGCAACGGTACGGAGCCCGCATGAGATTTGTGGACGAAGCCCGCATTCAGGTACGCGCCGGCAAGGGGGGGCATGGTTGCGTGTCCTTCCGCCGTGAAAAGTTTGTGCCGCGCGGCGGCCCCAACGGCGGCAACGGCGGCAATGGCGGTTCCGTCATCCTGCGGGCCGAACCCCGCCTGCTCTCGCTGTATGATTTTCGGCTCAAGCGTCTTTACGAGGCCCGCAACGGGCAGCCCGGCATGGGCAGCCAGTGCGACGGCAGGAACGGTGAGGACCTGATTCTTGATTTGCCGGTGGGCACGCTGGCCTATGCCGTGGATGAGGACGGCGAGCGTCTGCTGGCCGACCTGAGCGAAGCCGGGCAGGAAGTGCTGGTGGCGCAGGGGGGCCGTGGCGGCAAGGGCAACGAGCATTTCAAGACTTCCACCATGCGCGCGCCGCGTTTTGCCCAGCCCGGTGAGCCCGGCGAGGTGGTGGATTTGCGCCTCGAGCTCAAGATTCTGGCGGATGCCGGTTTGCTGGGGCTGCCCAATGCCGGCAAGTCAACCTTCATTTCGCAGGTCTCGGCCGCCCGCCCCAAGATTGCCGCCTACCCCTTCACCACGCTGACGCCCAATCTGGGAGTCATGATCGACGAATACGACCCCGACCGCCGCATGGTCATTGCCGACATTCCCGGCCTCATCGAGGGGGCGCACGAGGGACAGGGGCTGGGGCATCGTTTTCTCAAGCATGTGGAGCGGACGCGCTTTCTCGTGCACATCCTGAGCATCGAGGATGTGAACGATGATGACCCCTGGGCCGGTTTTGAACTGATCAACGAGGAGTTGCGGCGCTTCAGCGAAGAGCTCGGCAGGCGGCGGCAGATCGAGGTGGTGAACAAGATCGACCTCGTGACGCCCGAACGTCTGGAGGCTCTGCGGGAGCGGGCCGCCGCCGACGGACGGCAGGTCTTCTTCATTTCCGCGCGTGAGGGCGAGGGGCTGGAGCCGCTGGTGGCCGAACTCTGGCGCATGCGCGACAGTCTGGAGACGCACGACCCGCTGCACCGCGCCTGGGATGCTCCCGAGGCGGAAGAGGACGATTTCGAGGACATCGAAGTCATCTACACCAGAGAATGATCGACCGGGCTCCGACCGGAGGACATATGAAGACCCGCCCTGTGGACTGGCGAGAGGAAAAGCGCGCGGCGCTGGCGCATGCCCGCCTCGTGATCATCAAGATAGGCAGCGCCGTGCTGACGGACCCGTCCGGTCTCTGTACGGCGGTACTGGAAAATATCGCGGCCCAGATGGCGGCTCTGCGCGACGGGCTCGGCATGCCGGATGCCCCGGGCGGCGAGGGCCCGGCCCGACGTCTCATCCTTGTTTCCTCGGCCGCCGTGGCGGCGGGGCGTGCCACCCTTGCCCGGCATCAGCGTCATTTCGATGTGGTGGGTCTTGCTGCCCGACAGGCCGCCGCCGCCGTCGGACAGGGCCAGCTCATGCGGGCCTGGGACAGGGCCTTTGCTCCCCACGGGCTGCCCACGGCACAGGTGCTGCTCACCCGTGACGACCTGCGGGCGCGGCAGCGCTTCCTCAATGCGCGCAATACCTTTGCCGAACTGCTGCAATGGGATGTGCTTCCCATCGTCAACGAAAACGATACCGTCTCCGTGGCGGAGCTGAAGTTCGGGGACAATGACTGCCTTTCCAGCCTGCTGGTCAATCTGACCGGCGCCGATCTCTTCATCAATCTAACTTCCGCCCCCGGCGTGCTGGCGGGCAATCCGCAGGAAAATCCCGACGTCGGCGTCATGCCCTGTGTGGAAAACGTGGGCGATCTGGATTTGGGCAAGCTGTGCGGCGGCAAGACCACCGTCGGCACCGGCGGCATGTATTCCAAGCTTACTGCGGCCCGTCGTGCCGCGCAGCTCGGCGTGCCTACGCTCATCCTGCCCGGCCGTCAGCCGGACGTCATGCGTCGGGCCTTTGCCGGAGAAGACGTGGGCACCTGGGTGCGTCCGGCCGATCACGCCATCTCCCGCCGGAAGTTCTGGCTTGCCTACCAGTCCGATCCCACGGGCACGGTCTTTGTGGACACCGGCGCGGCGGAGGCCCTGCAAAATCGGGGCGGCAGCCTGCTGCCCGGCGGCGTGCGACAGGTGGAGGGCAACTTCCAGCAGGGAGCGCTGGTGCGTATCGCCCGTCTGGATGCGGACGGCGGGAGCGCCACTCTCGGCGTGGGCTTGAGCAACTACAGCGCCCCGGACCTGCGGAAGATCATGGGCCTCAAGCGCATCGAAGTGGCGGCCATTCTGGGCGACGCCCATTATCCCGAGGTCATCCATCGGGACAACATGCTGCTGGAGGCCGCCGTTTAGGGCCATTAACACTATCCTGGTTGATTTGGAGGGAAGGGTTTGCCCTTCCCTCAATCGCTTTTCTCAGGAAAAAACACGGCGCGGCCTTCAGGCGCAGATGCGGACGAGCAGGTAACTGCCCCAGACAAGCGCAATAAGGAGCTGCGCGGTCAGTTGCGCGGCGCTGCCCATGTCCTTGGCTTTCTTGGCCAGCGGATGCCATTCAGGGGAAATGCGATCCACCACATTTTCGATGGCGCTGTTGCACAGCTCCACCACGACGGCAAAAAGCAGCGGCAGCACAAGCAGGATGCCTTCCGCCCAGGTGCGGCAGAGCAGCACTGCCAGCACAAGACCCGGCACGCACAGGCCGATGATCTGGCGAAAGGCCTGCTCGTCCTTCCAGGCGGCGCGGTAGCCGTCAAGGGAGTAGCGCAGGGCATTACGCAGGCGGACAAGGCCGGTGCGGCCCTTGAGATCGTTGCGGAAAGGGGCGGAAGTCTTGTCGTCGGACATAGGCGTGCGGAAAGGTTGCGGAATATGCCCGGCCAACGGCGCACAGGCGCCGGGCATGGGGAAAACCATTCATGCTGTAGCATAGGTGGTTTCGGGGGACAAGAGCATGGCGGATCATGAACAACGCCTGACGCGGCTGGAAGAAGGCATGTATTTTCAGGAACAGCGGCTGGAAGCCTTGCACGAGGCGCTGGTGCGGCAGCAGCGCCAGCTTGACGATATGGAACGCCAGCTTGCGGAAGCCTGCCAGTTGTTGCGCCTGCTGCGCGAACAGATGAGCGAACAGGGAAATGGGCCGGCAGACGAGCTGCCGCCGCACTATATGCCGGAGCGATATTAGAGCATTTTGCCTTTGAAAAAGGCAAAATGCGAGGCGGCGGCACAGCGCCGCCCGGCCTCATATGCGAGGAAAACTGCGGTTTTTCGCGAAACGACAGACCGTATGGTTTGAAACGTGAAGCGTTTCAACGGGCACGGGGCTCATTTTTGCGGGTGTTGCGGGGGAGGCAATTCCCTTGCTCCGCTCCTCCCTGTTTGGGAGCTTCCCGCAAGCCACGGGCAGAAATGAAGGGCTTCCGGCGTCCATTCCGGCCCGCTCCCCCGCTCCGGCGCGTGCAGAAAGAGCGGCGGCAGCAGGCGGCAGTCGGAGGCCGCATCCCGGCGGGCCTCCACCAGCAGACGGAGCGCCGAACGCTGCCGGTCGGCGTGGACGGGCAGCAGGCGGCGCAGCCCCAGGCGGGCCGCGGACAGGGCGGACAGCAGGCGGCTGATGTCCCCGGCCGGGAAAATGGCGTAAAAGCGGCCATGATGGGGCAGGAGAAGCGAGGCGGCCCGGCAGAATACGTTCAGGGCCGCCGGGATGTCCTCCTTACGGAACGTCTCGGCATCCGGACGCGAGGAGGAGCGCAGGGCCTGCTCCCTGAGTGGCTGCGTTGCCTCCCGACCCGGCAGATCGTACGGCGGATTGGCCAGCACCGCCGCAAAAGCCGACTGTCCGCATTGCCGCAATAACGCGGAATCCCCCACGTCTCCCTGGACAAAATGACAACAGTCCAGCCCCAGCCGCTCCGCATTCCGGCGGGCGGCGGCGCAGAGTGCTTCCTTGTCGTCCACTCCCAAAGCCTGAGATGGAGGCCGCGTCAGGGCGGGATGCAGCAGCAGGGCAAAGAGCGCCGCGCCGCAGCCGCTGCCCAGCTCCGCCACCGACGTCACGCCTCCGGCTTCGCCAAGACAGCGGGCGGCCCAGGCCCCCAGCAGCAGGGCGTCAGCGCCGAAACGGTACGCGCCCGGCGGCTGTTCCAGACCGCAGGGAAAGGCGGAACGAGCCGAGGCAACGGAGGCGGAGAGACAGAAGTCGGACATGGCGGTGGGGCGAAGAAAAAAGGGGGCGCTATTCGATCGCTTCCCATTCTCTCAAACAAGCAGTGGATAGCGTTGACAAGCCCAAGGGGCTCTTACCCTTGCAACTCCGATAACGGGGGAAGAATTAGCGAAGAAGACCATTTGTCTGTTTATTGAGTCCTCGTTCACCGGGACAGCCTGCATGACAAAAGTAACTTGCTGTCCCAAAATACGCATCTATCTGCTTGTGATGTAAAAATTTCTTCCCTTAGAGCATTTTGCCGTTGAAAAGGCAAAATATGAGGCGACGGCACAGCGCCGTTCTGCCCAAAGTGAGCGGAAAACCACGCTTTTTCCGCGAAACACTAGACCATATAGTTTGGAACGCAAAGCGCTTCAAACCGAAAATGCTCTAAAAGTGTCTCAAAAATGAAAGTTTTTTGCATTCTTTGGGATGTAGCTGGAGACTATCTGTTTGCTCCATAGTGGTATGTCGTTCATCTTGTCCCTGACTGCTCCGGCTGACTTTGCTATACGCTGCATTCGTAAATAAACATTTCGCATTCGTCGTTATTTGCCAGCTCTTTCTGGTAAGTTGAATATGTCACTATACTTTTGAAACCACATTTTTTTAAAAGCTCTTCCATTTCACCATAGTGATATAGATGCGTCTGAAAATCCATATTTTCGCTTTGCAACAACTCTGCGCCGTTGTAGAGTTCATAAACAGATGGCGAAAACTGTGTCTGACTATTTTTATCATAGTAATTTTTCATTTTCAAAATCAGCTCATATCCTTCTCTTGTTTTTACTGAGGCACATACTTTGTACGAATTGTCCTCATCACACCTTCCAAAAACAGTATCAACAGCAAACACGAATTTTCCGTCAACAGCCAATGATTTTTTCATCTTTTGTAAGATACTTTTGCACATACGCATATCTGTAAACAAGGAAATGGACCCTGAAGGAATAAAAATATAATCAAAAATTTCCTGTACAGTATAGTTAACAATATCCGCCTGTATCACCTGTGCGTTCGGTGCTTTCTGTCTTAGCTTGTCCAGCATTTCTTTTGATAAATCTATTCCGCAGATATCAAAGCCACGCTCCAAAAATGGAATCAAAAATCTTCCACTGCCGCACAAAGGTTCTAAAATTTTTTTCCCCTTTTCTGCATAGGAGAGATAGAAATTAAGTTCGTCCTGCGGAGCCTGTTCATGTAAAATCTCATACATATCGGTACACAAACTTCCGTAATAATTTTGCTTTACTTCATTCATTTCAAGCTCCTGAAATTATAAGTTCGATTCTATAAAAAGCGCTACTGGATCGTCAAAATACTTTATTTATAAACTCTACACTTATTCCCATCAAAATAAGTTGGCAATCACGAAATGTAACTAAAATGTTTTTTGGGCTGCCATTGCTCATTATAAAAATACTGGTATTTCATAAACTTCGGGAATTATTTCTCCATATGTTGCTGTTGTATAGGCAGGCCGTCCTTAATCATGATGTTCTTCAATTCCAGCGGCGGGGCAGGGCAGCAAGGTGGCAGTGCCCCAAAGGGTGGCCCGCAGAGCCGTGCCCGTTAGGCGGCGCAGGAGCCTTGCGGGCTTCGGCAGCAGAGCGAGGGGCTCCTCTTTCCTCAAAACAATAGTGTATAGTTTCAGCAGGTCCTACAGCAAGGCTCCTTCCCAGTTGAAGAGACCGGGGCGGCGGGCCTCCGGCAGACCTTGCGGAACGTGTTCATCCAGTCGGGCAAAGAAGCTGTAGCCCGCGGCCTGCAGTTCCTGCCGCTGATCGCCGAGGTCCAGCGGCCAGCCCGGATACAGCCAGATATTGCCGCCGTAGTTGCGGGCCCAGAACACTTCGCCCTTGGGACTCATGAACGGTTCATTGGGCTTGACGCCCAGCAGGCCGAAACGGCTGATCCCCACGGGCCAGAAGCCGGAAAGCACTATGCCCAGCGGCAGCGGACTCTGCTTCGGCAAGGCAAGGTAATCCTCCCGCGAGAGTTCCGGGCTGACGTAGGCTGCGGAAAAGCCCATATTCCGCAAAACCGCAAGTGCCGCCACATTGGCGACATTGCAGAAGGGCCCGGCCACAAGGTCTAACTCCTCGCCCTTGAGCTCGGACGGGAAAAGGTCCTTCTGCCAGGGCGCATTGCAGACGAAGTGCCGCGCGCCTTCCCGGCAAAGCCGTTCAATGCGCCGCCGTACACCTTCCTCCTCTTCGGGCCAGATGACGGGCGGCAGCCACCAGCTGATGCGCGGCGCCACTGTCCGTGAAATGTCCGCCGTGCGAGGCGAAAGCCAGAGGCCGGTGATTTGCTGCCGGCTGCCGCGCGTTTCCCGGCCTTGCGGCAGGCTGGGCCGCACCACCGTATCCGGTCGGGGCGAGGGTTTGACCGCCGGGGGGAAGACCGGCGCCTTTTCCACGGCCCGGCTTTCCCGCACGGGCAGCGCATTGAGGCGGCCCTGCCATTCCCGCAGCAGATTCATGAGCTCCGGCTCCCGCCGGTCAATGAGGAAGACCGGCGTTCCGGCCTTGGGCGTCTTGTGTTTGGGCAGGCGCAGAAGCAGCGTCCCGGCCTTGGGGATACGCCGTGTCACCGGCAGGGTGGCGTGCCAGCGTTCATCTTCCACGCCCACGCGCAGATAGTCCTGCGGCAGGAGGTCAAAGTGCGGCTTGAGTGTGACGCGGCCGTCCTGCTCGATACGAATCTTGCCCGCCAGCAGGCCGGAACTCGTCATGCCGGAGGGGGATGTGGGGATGGTATTGTCCTTCTGCGGCAGGAAGCGCGCCCGGGTGCCCGGTCGTCCCAGCGCCATCTCGAGAATTTCCCCGGCGTCCCGGCGGGCATGGGCATCGCCGGGATTGTCCCGCAACATGCGGTAGGCCGTCACCACGTGGTAGACGTAATGCGGCCCTTTCTTGCGGCCCTCGATTTTCCAGGAAACAAGATGCGGGATATGGAGCAGCGTCTTGGCCAGCACATCCAGCGACAGGTCGAGACAGGAGAAAAAGCGCCCTTCCCTGCCCTTGCCCGGCGAGCGGCGCTGTTCGCGTCCTTCCCGGCCCTGCGGCTGCAGTTCCCGCAACGGGCGTCCCTTGCGGCGGGCCTCCTCCTGCGCGTTCTGCTGCTCGGCCTGTCGGAGCAGCGCGGCGGCGGCGGAGCCTCCCTGACGGTAGATACGTCGGCAGGGCTGCACACAGCGCCCGCGCAGGCCGCTCTTGCCGCCCATGTAGCTGGACCAGTAGCAGCGCCCGGAAACGCAATAGCAGAGTGCGCCGTGGATGAAGCATTCCAGATCAAGCCCCTCGGGGCAGGCTTCGCCCATGAGGCGAATTTCATCAATGGAGAGCTCTCGCGGCAGGATGACGCGGCTCGCGCCCAGCGCCTTTGCGGTCAGCAGGCTTTGCGGACTGGTGAGGTTGGCCAGCGTGGAGAGGAAGAGTCCTCCCTCGAAACCGGCCTGCCGGGCGATGTCCACAAAGGCCAGGTCCTGCACGATGAGTCCGTCCGGCTTCACCTGCCGGGCCAGCCGGTGCACAAGGCGGTAGGCTGCTGCCGGTTCGCCGGGTTTGACCAGCGTATTCATGGCCACATACACGCGGGCCTGCTCGCTGTGGGCGAGGTCGGTCAGGCGGGACAGCTCGGCAAGGCTGAAGTTCTCCGCCTGCATGCGGGCGGAAAAATGCTTGAGCCCCAGATAGATGGCGTCGGCTCCGGCGGCAAGTCCCGCCAGAAAGGAGGGCGTATCACCGGCCGGGGCCAGAATTTCGGGGCGTTGCGGTGTGGGCAGGGGGATGTCATGCATAATTGTAATAGTCCTTGAACCAGCTCACGAATTTCGCCATGCCCTCTTTCAGCGGGGTCAGCGGCGCAAAGCCCGTGGCGGCGGCAAGATCGTCGATGTCGGCCCAGGTCGCCCGTACGTCACCGGGCTGCATGGGCAAAAGCTCCCGTCGGGCCTTGCGGCCGAGAGCCTCTTCCAGAGCGGCAATAAAGTCGTTGAGCTCCACCGTCTGGTTGTTGCCGATATTGTAGATGCGCCACGGGGCGCTGCTCGAAGCGGGATCGGGCGTATCGGCATTCCATTGCGGATCGGGGCGGGCCGCCAGCGGGAGCAGGCGCACCATTCCTTCCACGATGTCGTCGATATAGGTGAAATCCCGGCGCATGCGGCCTTCGTTGAACACCTTGATGGGCTCGTCCCGCATGATGGCATGGGCAAAGAGCTGGAGGGCCATATCCGGCCTGCCCCAGGGGCCGTACACCGTAAAGAAGCGCAAGCCCGTGCAGGGCAGTCCGTAAAGATGGGCGTAGGAATGGGCCATGAGCTCGTTGCTTTTCTTGGTGGCGGCGTACAGGCTTACCGGATGATTGACGGCCGCATGCTCGGAATAGGGCTGATGCGCGTTCAGGCCGTACACCGACGAGGAGGAGGCAAAGACGAGATGCTCCACCTTGTGGTGGCGGCAGCCTTCCAGCACATTGCCGAAGCCCACCAGATTGGAGCTGATGTAGGATGCCGGGTTCTGCAAGCTGTAGCGCACTCCGGCCTGTGCGGCCAGATTGACCACATGGGTGAAGCCCTCCGCCGCAAACAACCGTTCCATGCTCGCGCCGTCCGCCAGGTCCGCTTCCACAAAACGGAAACCGGGCAGGCCTTCCAGTCGGGCCAGACGATCGCGCTTGAGCCGCACATCATAGTAATCGTTGCAGTTGTCCAGCCCCACGACGCTGTGACCATCCGCCACGAGCCGTTGCGCAAGGTGGTAGCCGATGAAACCGGCAGCGCCGGTGACAAGCACACGCATGGTTGACTCCTTTCGCCGAACAGTATGCCAGAAGGCCCGCAGGGGCAAGCGGCTTTCCACGCCGTCTTGTCGCTTGCGGAGAATTCTGCTACAGGCTGATACATGAAAAAACCTGCATCTTCTTCCTCATCCAGGGCGACCCACTGGGCGGAAAGCCGCCACAAGGACATCATCATCTACCTGCTTGTGGCCATCTTTCTGCTGGAACTGGCCGTAGGCGGGGCGTCCGCCATCTACGGCATCATACATGCCGAACCCGTTGAGCCCGGCGGCCCGCCCCTGCCGCGCTTTCCGTGGCTGGGCTGGGGTCTGGCCGCCCTGCTGCTGCCTGTGGGCCTGCTGCTGATTCTGCACCTTTCCGGCCTGCTGGTGGCCCGAACGCTGGAAGGCCCGGACGGAGGCGAGTCTTCATCGGAAGGCCGGCCCGACGGACAGACTGCCGGAACTCCCCTGCCGCCGCATGTGGAGCGCTTCTACAGCATCGTGCGCCATGCGCCCACGGTAGTCATCCTGCTTTCCCTGCTGGGCTTCGGCGGACTGCTGCTCTTTGTGGACGGACTGGTGGAGACGCTCGGCCGTCTGGGCGGCGCCCTGCTGGTCTATCTGCCCTGGATCGTGGGCGGGCTCGTCATCTTCCTTACCGTCTGCTATGTGACCCGGCAGTTTTTCCTGTACCGGCACCATCAGATGGAGCGGGAATACGCCTTCCGGCAGGCCGTACTGGAGCGCACCGGCATTATCCTGCTGCCTGACGGCAAGACTCCGCTGGAAATTCCCCCCGCGGCCCTGAATGCCCTGCCCGCCGCGGATTCCGCAAACCAGCCCGCCGCCCCGGTTGCGGAAATCGCTTCGGACGTCCCCCCTGCCCGGCCGTCCGGCCCGGAGACGGCGGGTGATGAAGCGGACGACATCGTGGAGGCCGACATTTCTCCCGCCGCTCCCCCGGCGGACAACGACAAAACAGTCTGAGCGCCGGAAGGAGTCCGCCGTTATGCCGCAAGAAAACGTTCCCACAACCGATCGCACGAGCAAGGGTGTTCCCGCATCCCTGCTCGTGGCGGCTCTCCTTCTTCCTCTTGC
>CALVGJ010000048.1 GCA_944327045.1 uncultured Desulfovibrio sp. | reverse complement strand
CCATGACGATAAGGCTCCTGCGCCGCTATTTGCCTTCGGCGCGATATTTATCCAACAATTCCATCAATCTGGTCTTGCCTTCCAGCTTCTGCTTCTTCAGCTGCTTGAGGGTCTGCTCCTCGGTGGGAGTGCGGAAAGCCTTGGCTTCCAGCTTTTCCACCTGCTTTTCGTAGAGCACATGGTCTTCCCAGAGGGATTTCAGCTCCGGATCAGTGGGGGCCAACTTTTCCAGAAGTTCAATTTCATGCTGATCCATAAGAAATCTCCAGTGTTAGGGGTTGAAGCCCGGCTGGGCATAAATATGTACGCTGCCGGGGCGGCAATTCCCGCCGTGCCGTGACCGGTGCAGGACGGCTTGCGTCCCGGCGCATCCGTCTCCCGCCCGCAGTCCGCCTGTGACCGTCGCGACGGACGCGCTGTCGTCGCGCCGGAACGGATTACACCATGATGGAGGCGTACTGCATGAGGGAACGCACGATAATCTGGTTGACAAGCTGAATGACCAGCAGCACCACCACGGGAGAAAAGTCTATTCCCGCACGGTAGGTAAAGGGCATCCATTTGCGGACATAGTAAAAAACCGGCTCCGTCAGCGTGCGCAGGACACGCACGATGGGATTGTAGGGGTCCGGCCGCACCCAGGTGATGACCGCCGCAATGATGACAATCCAGAAATAGAGGTTGAGAAGCGCGCCGAGCACGCTCCCCACGGCCAGAAGGATGTTTTGAATTACGAACACGCTTGTTGCTCCACGCTGTCTGTGAGGGCCGCCCGGAGAGCGGCATAGTTCATGACCACCATATCCCCCGCCAGTTCCGCGTTGCCGAAGGAGGCAAACGGGATGCCCGCCGTGCCTGCCGCCTCGCCGTCATGGGAGCTGTCTCCCACAAAAAGCACGCGCTCCGGCCTCATGCGCCATACCGTCAGGATATGCTCCGCGCCCTGCGGACTGGGCTTGGGCAGAATGCCGGGAGTATCCGCGGCAACCACAGGATTAAAATAGGGAGGCAGGCCGAAAATGTCCAGAACCGTTTGCAGGCCGATGCGCGTTCGGTTGGTGTCCACAGCCATGCGCACGCCGTGGGCGTGCAGCCAGTCCACCGTCTCCCGGAAGCCGTCGCACAGGCGCAGCAGCGGCAAGATGTCCCGCCGGTAATTCACCACCTCGCTGGTGACGTAATCTATCTGCCCGTGCAGTTCCTCCGGCAGAATATGCTCCAGCGCCTGTCTGGCCGTGGCCATGAAGGAAAAGCGTTCCTGCTCCGGGGTCATGGGCGGAAGGCCGAAATGGGCAAGCACCCGGTTGTAGTACACGCCGTTGGCTGAACGAGAATCAATAATGACGCCGTCACAGTCAAAGATGACGCCGCCGAGCCCCTGCGGAAACAGTTTGCTCATGCCTGCTCTCCCCACGTCAGGACGGTGAGGGGACGCTCCCAGCGGGGCTGACAGCTTGGGCAGCGCGGACGTTGCAGCACCTGCCAGAGCGGCGCCTCCAGCACAAGCAGACGCGGGCCGTCCTCGCCGACGACCTCCCGTTGCACGTCCTCTGTCGCCGGAACCAGATCGCCCCGCTCCAGCAGCGCTTCGCGCAGACCGGCTTCGGCCACGATGGCGGCCCCGTCCGGCAAAAAGCGACAGGCCGCCTCCAGCACCCGCTGCCACGGGGGCAGCATGGCCGCCAGCGCGGCGGCCTCCTCCGGCTGATCGGGACTCGCCGTCCGCAGAATGTCGTCCGGCAGCCCCGGCAAGGCAGCACCGTCCTCCCCGTCCAGCGAGGCCGCCAGATGGGCGCGACCACCGGCGTAACGACGGTGCAGGGCAGCCATCTCGGCAAGTCGCTCTTCCTGCAGCCAGCACAGCAACAGAAGCCGCTGCGCCCGGCAAAGGCGCTCCTTTTCCTCGGCCGCCTCGGCCGCCGCCAGCGCGGCGGATTCGTCTCCCGCTCCAGCAAAGGCAGCACGCGCGGCAATCTCGGCCTGGCTCCGCAGAGTCGCCGTCTGTCTGCCCTGCCATGCGGGCAGGGGCGTTCCGGTAAGCGCCGCATCGGTCATACCCTGCAAGTCCTGCAGACAGGCCAGCGCCTGCCGCGGACTCAGCGAGAAATTCCCGGGAACAAACCACGGCCCCTGCGGAGCGGGCACGCCGCTCTCCGTATCGCGGGACGCCTCGCCCCCCCGGGGCAGCCCCGGCCACAGGCGGGGAATGCCGTCAAGGCGGGGAGGCGTCCTTTCCCCGGCAAGCGGCCCGCGCACCAGCGGTAAACGTACATATGTCCTGCTCATAATCCTTCTCACAAAAAATTGATTAGTAGACCGCTCCAGACGGAAAAGCAAGCTCTTCTCTTGTACCTCAAATTCTGCGCCGCAAGTCGAAAAAACGCTTGCATGCCGCGCCGAATTGTCTAGAGTAGGAAGCCTTGCCGTGTCTGTACGGCGTTCATTCCCATTTTTCCGGAATTCCGGTTCAAAAAGGAGAGCAACACTATGGAACAGGGTACCCTTCGCCTCAAGACGGGCCTCGCAGAGATGCTCAAGGGAGGCGTCATCATGGACGTGACCACTCCCGAACAGGCGAAAATTGCCCAGGACGCCGGCGCCTGCGCCGTCATGGCGCTGGAGCGCGTGCCTGCGGACATTCGTGCCGCCGGGGGTGTCGCCCGGATGGCCGATCCTACCATTGTGGAACGCATCATGAAGGCTGTGACCATTCCCGTCATGGCCAAGGCGCGCATCGGCCACTTTGTGGAGGCGCGCATTCTGGAAGCACTGGGCGTGGATTACATCGACGAGAGCGAAGTGCTCACTCCCGCCGATGACAAGTATCACATCAACAAGCGGGATTTCACCGTTCCCTTTGTCTGCGGATGCCGCAATCTGGGCGAAGCCCTGCGCCGCATTGCCGAAGGGGCGGCCATGATCCGCACCAAGGGCGAACCGGGTACCGGCAATGTCATCGAGGCCGTGCGCCACTGCCGCCAGGTTCTGGACGATATTCGCCGTCTCTGCGTATTGCCCGAGGATGAAGTGGCCAATTATGCCAAGGAAATCGGCGCGCCGCTGGAAATCTGCCTGCTGGTTCGCAAGGAAGGCCGCCTGCCGGTGGTGAACTTTGCCGCCGGCGGCATCGCCACCCCAGCCGACGCGGCCCTGATGATGCAGCTCGGTTGCGACGGCGTCTTTGTGGGCTCCGGCATCTTCAAGTCCGGCGACCCGGCCAAGCGTGCCCGCGCCATTGTGCAGGCCGTGACGAACTACAATGATTACAAGCTGCTGGCCGAGATATCCAAGGACCTTGGCGAACCCATGGTCGGCATTGAGATATCCACCATCCCCGCCCCCGAACGCATGCAGGAACGGGGCTGGTAGGATGGCGCTGGTCGGCGTTCTTGCCCTGCAGGGGGCGTTTCGGGAACATGCGGCCGCCGTTTCCCGGCTGGGAGCGGACGTCCGGGAGTTGCGGCAGCGCAGGCACCTGGACGGCATTGATGCCCTCATCCTTCCCGGCGGCGAAAGCACCGTCATGGGCAAGCTCCTCACGGAGCTCGACATGCTGGAGCCCGTGCGGCAGCGCATTGCCGCGGGCATGCCCGTCTACGGCAGCTGCGCCGGGCTCATCCTGCTCTGCGAAACCATCGAGGCGTCGAATCAGCCGCGCATCGGCCTACTCCATGCCTCGGTGCGTCGCAATGCCTTCGGCCGACAGGTGGACAGTTTCGAGACGGAACTTGCCGTCAAGGGGCTGGACGCTCCCCTGCACGCCGTCTTCATCCGTGCCCCGCTCATTACGGAGGTGGGCCCCGATGTGGATGTGCTGGCCCGTGTGGACATGGCGGCACATGGCGGTGAGGGGGAGCGGATCGTGGCCGTTCGGCAAGGCAATATCCTTGCAACGTCCTTCCACCCCGAGCTGACGCCCGATACCCGGCTGCATGCCGCCTTTCTGGACATGCTATCCGCCTGCCCCTTCCTCGCCTGATTGAAGGCAGCGCCCGGGCTTTGTGCCCGGGCGCATTTTTTCGCACACACCCGCTGATCAGGGTATTTCCGCTTTAAAATGTTTCGCCGCAATGTGAGCGGGCGGCCGAGCGTATCTGCTGGAGCGTTTTGCCGTTGTGAAAAAAGGCAGCTCGACCCAACGTGAGCGGAAAACCGGATTTTTCCGCGCTACGACAGGCCGTATGGTTTGAAATGCGGAGCATTTCAAACGGAAAATGCTCTACTGACGACAAAAAAAGAGGACATCCGGTCTTCCGCCGAATGCCCTCTGCCGCAACACTTGAGCGAACGATGCCGACGCCGTTAGCGACTCTTGCCGTGCCCCTTGAGGTAGGAGACATAACCGGGGTCGGTTCCCTGAATGTGATTGATGAGCCAATCCTTGAGGAAGGCCAGCAGGTCCATGCTGACCGTGGTGGTGCCGTTCTTGATCTGCGACTCGAACTCTTCCAGCCTGGACACAAAACGGCGGTGCACTTCCTTGTGCTCGCGGGTATGCGGATAGGCCGAATGCTCGAACAACTGCTCCTCGGTACTGAAGTGCGACGCCGTGTATTCGCGCAGATGCTGCATGATGGTTGCCAGCTCGTCCTTGGCGGAATTGTTCTTCATGGCGCTGTACAGGTCATTGATATAACTGCACAGCATACGGTGCTGCTCGTCCACCAGCTGTACGCCAAGGTTGAGCTTGTCCGTCCACTGCACGAACTTGTCGCTGGAGGAAGCCATTTCCAGATTGCCGCTGAAGAGCGCGCTGACAATCATGCCCAGGTCCTCAATGCCGCTCTTGAGGGAAAGGATGGACCCGGTGAAACTTTCCATATTGTCCGCGTTTTCCTCGGCAACCTGATGGATGGCCGCCAGCGATGTGCTCGTCTGGCTGCTCTGGCCGGACTGCTCCGCCACGGCAGCAGCAATAACCTTGAGATGGTCGGCCGTCTGTTCCATGCAGTTGATGATTTCTCCCATGAATTCGCCCGCGCGTCCGGCTCGCTCCGCCCCTTCCACGGTCAGCTGCGCCGCAGCTTCCACGGCCTGCACATTGTTGTGCGTCTCGTCCTGAATGGCGCGGACGGCATCCTCCACCTCCTTGGTGGCGCTCATGGTCTTTTCGGCCAGCTTGCGCACTTCATCGGCTACCACGGCAAAACCTCGCCCGGCCTCACCGGCCCGCGCCGCTTCAATGGCGGCATTGAGCGCCAGAAGGTTGGTCTGGTCGGCCACTTCATTGATGACGCTCATCACCTGTCCGATGCTGCTGGCCCGCTGGCCCAGCTTGTCCATGGCTTCCTTGAGGTGCAGAATGGTTTCCTTGACGGAATCAATGGACGCCACGGCGCTGCGCACATCCTGCTCTCCCACGCTGGCCTTGCTGCGCGACGTTTCGGCGCTGTCGGACAGTTCCTGCACACGGCGGGCCGACTCCACCGCGGCGTCGCTGATCTGCGTCATGGCGGAGCTGGTTTCCTCAAGCTGGTAGCGCTGCACTTCCACCCCGTGGTTCACATTGGCCACCACCTGCGAAATGCTGCGCGTCTCCCGGGAAAGCCCGAGGCAGACGCCATTGGCCTTGGCCAGCAGCTTTTTGCGCGTCGCCAGCTGCTCGGTCAGCTCCCTGAGCTCGACTGCGGCCTTGTCCGCCTCATTGCGGGCCGCCGTACGGTTTGCCTCCGCGGCGGCAAGCCGTTCCTCCAGCTCGCTGACGCGAGAAGCGCTCTGTTCCCTTTCACGGCGCAGCAGGGCCGCCGTCTGTTCCGCCAGACTGCCTGCCGCGACGCCGCTTCCCAGTACTTCCCGCATGCGCTTTTTCTCCTGCTCGGCCAGAACGGCAAGCCCGATCCCTGCAAGACAGCCTATAATCAGCAGAACAAGCAGCAGGATGCCGGTCAGGCCGGCGGTCCCCACAAAGGCAAGGATGGCTGTCAGCACCAGGAGAATGGCATGCAGAACAATACCCATAGGTCACTCCTCCACGAAGTTTCTTAGCTTATCGTCGGATGCAGGCTGCCCTTTAGGCAGAAAAACAAGGAATATTTCCTGATAAGAACATGTTCAGATAACACTCCGAAAGCATTACTATTTCATATTGTAACAATATGAGTCCATCATCCGGCATCCACATGCCGCATACACCTGGCGTGGCAGCACGGTTTTTCCGCCCTTTTCGTGCTGAGGACGAAAAGCGTTCCGGGCCTCGTACGCAAAAATCCCCCGTTCGCAGGAACGGGGGATGTATCAGTCAACGGAAAGGCCCTTGGGGCGAAGCTTTCCGGTCAGCGGCCGAAAGGCTTAGAGGGCGGCCTTGTAGATGGCGGCCACGGCGGCATCGCTCATGATGCGCGGGTTAGTCAGACCGCAGGCGTCCTTCTGGGCGTTGGCGGTCATGGTGGGGATGTCTTCCTCCCGCACTTCCTTGCCGTACTTTTTGCCCAGGGCGATGAGGCCCTCGGGAATATTCACGTCGCGGGACAGGGTATTGATGGCATCAATGGCGCGATGCGACGCCTCGCTGGCGCTCAGATGATCCACGCGTTCGCCCAGCAGTTTGGCCACACGACCGAAGCGACGGCGGCAGGCGATGAGGTTGTACTCGCAGACATGGGGCAGCAGGATGGCGTTGCATTCGCCGTGCGGCAGATCGTAGAAGCCGCCCAGCTGGTGCGCCATGGCGTGCACATGGCCCAGGCTGGCGTTGTTGAAGGCCATACCGGCAAGGTACTGGGCATAGCACATGCCTTCGCGGGCTTCCTTGTCCTTGGCGCCGCAGGCCACGGAGCGCCGCAGATACCGATTGATGTATTCCATGGCCTTTTCGGCACAGGCGTCGGTCATGGGCGTGGCGGCGGTGGACACATAGGCTTCGATGGCATGGGTCAGCGCGTCCATGCCCGTGGCGGCGGTCAGGGAGGCAGGCATGTTCATCATGAGGATCGGGTCGTCAATGGCAACGCTGGGCGTGCAGCGCCAGTCCACAATAGCCATTTTCACCTTGCGGGCGGTATCGGTGATGATGCAGAAGCGGGTCATTTCCGACGCCGTACCGGCGGTGGTGTTGACGGCCACATAGGGGGGGAAGGGTTTGGAGGACTTGTCCACCCCTTCATAATCATGAATGGTGCCGCCGTTGCTGACCACAAAGCCCACGCCCTTGCCGCAGTCATGCGAGCTGCCGCCACCCAGGGTGATGAGGCTGTCGCATTTGTTTTCCTTGTACATCTCCGTGGCTTCGGCCACGTTCTTGTCCGTGGGGTTCGGCACGGTGCCGTCGTACACCACGTATTTCATGCGGGCCTTGTCCAGAATATCGGTAATGTGCTTGAGGATGCCGCAAGCAGCAATGCCCTTGTCGGTCACGATGAGCGGACGCTTGCCGCCGATATTCTTCAGGCGCCGGGGAATTTCGGAGCAACAATTTTCACCCACCAGCGTCACATTGGGGATGAAGAAAGAGGTGATCTGACCCATATGCATGCTCTTCACGTCCGTGCTCATAACGACTCCTTTTTTTTCTACCGCAAAGGGCTCTTGCGGCGTGTTTTGTAATGGTTAGAAGTCAGACTACGGCACTCACGAGCTTATGACAAGCTCTTTTTTGCATTAAGACGGGTAACAGCCCCAAAAATCACAAGGCTGTTTGAGCGCACAACGCAATAAGCGGCAACATCCCGGCAAGGACGAAAATCGCCATGCCGCAAGCCTGTTGCAGCCCTGTTACAGGATATCCGCCGTTTCCGCATCATTTCGGGCAGTTCCTCCCTTTCGTGCGCCGTTCCGGCACAATTGCGTCATGGCCCGCAGGTATTCACCGTGCCTATCGAGGAAAAAAGCCAGCGGTTTTGCAAAGTTGTGGCCAATGAGCCCGTCCACCATGAGCTGGCATATCTCCCGCTCGCGCAAAAGAACCAATTGAGAACGAAAGAACACCCTTCTGTCGGCCGCCGACATGCCCCGGATGACCTGACGGCAGGCTTCCTGGGCCCGCGGCAGGTAAAACCAGAAGTACATGAGGTCGAGCGCGGCAATGATGAGCGCCCGTTCCAGCCTGCGGGCCTCCCGGCCGCCCCGCTCACCCAGCCCGCCGGGACGGGCCAGCTTGATGAGGGCATCCTCCCGCGGAAAGAGCATTTCCAGCCGGGTGTAGCAGTCAAAGGCTCGCCGCAGCTTTCCCTCGTAGTCCCGGCGGCGCATGCGCATGTTGACCTTGCTGTCGGCCACCCCCTCGATAAGGGCCGCCACGGTATCCGAAGCCGTCTTGGAAATGATGGCTGCGCTTGGCGCAAGATAGACCAGCGGATCCGTCACGCCCGCGGCCAGCAGCAAGCCCCAGAGCCCTGAATTGTACAGGGAGGAGATGGGGATGGCCAAAACGCTGCGGAACAGATTGCCGATGGCCGCCTGCCGGGGAAAGCCGCGGTAGATGTTATGGGCAAAGATATAGAATCCGTTGATGATGTTGAGCACCGCAAAGACGAGCAGCGGCCGCTCCTCCACCGTCACGCCGCACAGGTTCTGCAACAGGCCCGCACGAATGATGCCCTCAAGCAGCAGCACGGATATGCCGGTATACATGAGGGAGTCGCACAGGCGGTTCATGCTGACATGCTCCTTCCAGTGCGTCAGCGTGCCGCGCGTCGCTCCCTGTGCCGCCATGACCATCTGCAGAACGTTGCGCACGCCCGTGATGCCGAACCAGATGAGGCTGCCGAACCAGGCGAGCACCCACCATTGTTGTGTGGCCTGAAAGGTGAAAAATGCGGGAATGAAGCCCACCAGCACCTTGGCCCACAGGGTCAGCCCCGTATTGAGATAACGAACGCCGGGCGCGCCTTCCGAGGTCTTTTCCTTGTCCAGCAGCTCGTTGGGCGCGGGGATGTTGTGCCCCCCCAGCGTATGGATATTGCCCTGTTCGCAGTAGCGGCAGTCCTCGCTGGCGGAAATCCATTCCTGTCGTCGTTCCTTGCCCAGACGTCCCAGAAAGGGCAGGGAGCGGCAGCGGGAAAGCAGGCTCTGCAGCCAGCCGGGGTGTTCGGGTTCGGCAAAGGCCAGCTTTTCTTCCACAGGCACATGAATGGGAATGCAGGGGGCGCCCTCATGCCGCAGTGCCGCCACACCGCGCGGCGGCAGGGTCTCCATGATGGCGAAGCCCATGCCGAAGGAGCGCAGGCGCGTTGCCGCATTGCTGCCGAGTTGGGTTCGCAGCGGACTGCGCCGGTAGGTTTCCCAGAGCTTGGGCACATTGCGCAGGATTTCCTGAAACTTGGCAAGACGCTCGCTGTCGCCCTCCTGCGCCAGCCGCCGGATGATCTGGCGAATCATCTGCTTCATGCGCGGCCCGTGCCCGTGATTGAGCACCTGCAACAACTGACTGATGGACTCCATGCCGCCCAGTTTGCCCAGCATCCAGCTCTTGGTATTGAATATCTCCAGATGCGTGATGCCGCCCTGACAATCCCAGAGCAGTTCGATGACGTCCTCGGCGGTCAGGTTCTCGGTACAGAGCGTCAGTTGATAGCCGGGCATGAGCTCCCGAAGCTGCCGGGTCAGCTCGGAAGCGGGCAGGTTGCGCAATTCCGGCACGTCCGGCGTACTGCCGGGAACCTGCGCATCGGGCAGTTCTCCCTCAAGCAGGGCGGCAAACCATTCATGGTAGATCACATCAACGGTCAGCAGCTCCAGTTCCCTGATTTCCCGCCGGGCATCCTCGTCGCCCTCGCCGGCTCTGGCCTCAAGCTGCCGCGCCCGCAGACGCAGACTGGGCAGGATAAGCTGATGCAGATACTCGGCCAGACGCAGCATGACCGAATGCCGCCTGCCCAGAAAGTCCAGAAAGTCATCGGGGTCAGCCGATGAGACGGACACACCCCACCTGGCTTCCAGTTCCGGGCGCTGCCGCTCGTTCCAGAGAGCGAGGGCCTTGAGGGCTCGTTCCCGCCACCAGTGCAGCACCGCCCTGCCCCGCTCCTGCATTTTCTCCACCGGCGCGCTGCTCATGAAGTCCAGAAAGCCCTGCCGGGAAACAAAGCCGCGCGGCACCCACAAAAAACTGACGTACCGCCCGCGAAACGGCACCTGATACTCGATGCCCACCCGAACGGTCATGCCGGTTATGCCCGCCGCGTCCAGCAGCTCCTCGGCGGCGTCCAGTTCGATGCAATTGTCGTAGAGCACCGTCAGCGAGCGCAACCCCTTGATCCAGGCATCCATAATAAGATGCGTCGGCGTCTTCCTCCCCTTGGTGTTGACGTCGTACACATGGTCGTCAAAGGCGATCTGGTTCCACTCCTCCGGCATTTCCGGCAGATGATAGCGCGCCAGCATGCGCCGCACCACGCGCGGCGTTCCCAGTGCGGCCTTGCGGAAATCATGTGCCAGCTTGAGCTGTTCCGTGGGGTCGCCCTGCAAGCGCACCATATCCTTCATGATTTGCAGAAGGACGCGCGCCGTATTGCGCCGCAGGGGAGAGTGCGCACTGGCCAGCACCTCATCAAACAGACTCTGCAGCGCACAGAGTCTGTCCCGGGAATTGGAGCCGCCCACCTCCAGATTACGCAGCAGGTTCACCGTGGCATACGCCATGCGCGAGGCCTGGGAGGTCACCATCTCCTTGATGCCGTGGGGGTGCAGCTCGGGATCGGCCAGGTCGTCGGAAAGACCGGCCAGTGTCCTTTCGGGCGCATCAAGGATGCGGTTGACCAGCGTCCTGATATCCTTGTCCTGTCTGTCAAAGTAGGGGCTGAAGCGAGTTCTCCGCTGCATGGCGCGACGCACCTCCAATATGCCGGGCACCGGAAAAAAGCGCCCGGAAAGCGGAAGGTCGCCCGCAGGGGCGACCTCCGCAGTAAAGAAACAGGCGTGTTTTGTTGTCTGCCGCCGGCCTTGCCGGAATCAGATGAATTCGTCCACGCGCCCGGCCCGAACCTTCTGCAGCAGACGCACGGCTGCGCCCTTGTCCGGCTCCGGCATGGCCGCCAGCTTTTCCTCAATGAGGGCTTCCCCGAGGCGTCGGGTGGCCGGCGTCGCATAGTGGAGCAGAAACTCCAGGAAGGAGGCAATGGAATTGGGCCCGCACTGCCCCTTCATGCCACACTCGCGCACCATGGAAAGAAACTCCACGCCGCTGCGGCCCAGACGCGGACAGGCCGTGCAGAAGGAGGGCAGATGACGCGCCTCCTCCAGAAGAAAGCTCACCACATCATCCACATGGCAATTTTCACCGATGGGGAAGGGAACGCCGTCAGGGCCGGGCAGCGGGCTCCAGTCCTCGTACGGATTGGCCACACTGCCGGTGAGCAGCTGCGAACAGCCCACGCCGCAGCCGTCGCGCCACAGGCCGGACGGCTCGCGCGAGCTGAGAATAATGCCCGTATACGGAATGGCCAGACGCGTGATGGCCACACAGCGCAGGAAATCCTGATCGCTCACCGGGAAGGGAGCCTGCGTCAGACCGCCGGGCGCCGGGCGCATGCGGTGCATGCTGACCGTATGCCCTCCCGTACCGTAGACGCTCGCCAGATGCGCGGCATGCAGGCTCAACGCCAGCACATCGAACTGCCACGGCGCAAGTCCCAGCAGCAGGCCCAGCCCCACATCTCCCATGCCCGCGTTCAGGGCCTCGTCGGCGGCATTGACGCGCCGTTCGTAATTGGCCTTGGGCCCGGCCTTGTGCACGGCCTGATAGTGCTCGGGATGGTAGGTATCCTGATAGAGCAGCACAGACCCCACGTCGGCAGCGCGCAAGACCTCGTACTGGTCGGCGGACAACGGCCCCACATTGACGTTGACCCGGCGAATCTCGCCGTCGCCCTCATAAAGGGTATACAGAATGCTCACCGCTTCCGCCAGATACTCCACATCGGCGTTGGGCAGCTGCCCGGTGACCAGAAAGACGCGTTTGTGCCCCTGCCGGATGAGCTTGCGCCCCGCTTCGCTGATTTCCGGCGATGTCATGTACTTGCGCTGCACCATGTCGTTGCCCTTGCGATTGGCGCAGTACAGACATTCGCTGCCGCAATGGTTGGTAAGATGCAGCGGGGCGGAAAGCACGATGCGATCCCCGTATACCCGCTGCTTCACCTCGTCGGCCGCCCGCATGATGGCAAGCAGACCGTCCGGCGTGGTGACGCGCATGAGCGTTGCCGTTTCGGCCAGCGTCAGGGGACGCAGCGCACGTGACTTGTCAAGAATGCCTTTCAGCCGGGCCGCATCGGGCGCTACGGCACAGGCCAGCGCCTCCTCGATGGCACGCACATCCAGCCAGGACGGAAGGGAAAAGTTCGGCATGGTTTCTTCCTCGAATGAGCTAAAGACGTTCCGGGTACGACGCCAGGCCGCGCCGGGATGACGCCATGAGCGCATGGCCGCCCGGCCTGCCCCGCGGGACAAGTGCCCAACCATAGCAGCGGGACGGTCGAAAAGCGAGCGATTTTTTTCACAGGTGCCTGTCGGCCCGACGCGCTACCATGACAGCAAAATATTATACAACATACGGAAATTACAGAATAAAACGTTAAAAATACCCAATAGAACGTTCTTTGGGCTCGCACGCCAATCCTCCCTGCCTTTCTGGGCGGCAAAGCACCTCCCCTCCCCGGAAATTCCAGAAAAAAAGAAAAAATTCTCCCATGATTCAAGCAAATTAAGAAAAAAAAAGGCTTGCTGTTGACAAGGGTTTTTAAAACTCCTATTTGTCCTGTTAGCCAATGTGAACCACGTTCCGAAAGGGCCCTGGCTTGCGACGGCGCGTGCGGCGCCACCGTAGAAAATGAGCCCTAGACACCTAAATGATTTTGGAGGCTACCATGGCTCAGTGCAATTCCGCCGATCTGATCGCCACCGACAAGAAATATGTGTGGCACCACCTGACCCAGCACAAAGTGTACGAACATGCCGACCCGGTCGTCTTCGTGGAAGCCAAGGGCAACCGCGTGAAGGACATCAACGGCAAGGAATACCTTGACGCCGTGTCCGGTGGCGTGTGGACCGTCAACGTGGGCTTCGGCCGGGAAAAGATCGTCAAGGCCGTGGCTGACCAGCTGATGAAGCTGTGCTACTTTGCCAACTCCTACGGCAACATCCCGACCATCGAATTCTCCAAGAAGCTCATCGAGAAGATGCCCGGCATGAGCCGTGTGTACATCTCCAACTCCGGTTCCGAAGCCAACGAAAAGGCCTTCAAGATCGTGCGTCAGATTTCCGCTCTGAAGCACGGCGGCAAAAAGGGCAAAATCCTGTACCGTGACCGCGACTACCACGGCACCACCATCACCACGCTGAGCGCCTGCGGTCAGTACGAGCGCCGCAACCAGTTCGGCCCCTTCACCCCCGGTTTCGTGGAAGTGCCCCACTGCTGCGCGTATCGTTCGCCCTTCGGTGATTGCGCCGACCTCGGCAAGAAATTCGCCAAGCAGATCGAAGAAGTCATCCAGAAGGAAGACCCGGATACCGTGGGCGGTCTGATCCTCGAGCCCATCACCGCCGGTGGCGGCGTCATCGTGCCCCCGGACGGCTACTTTGAAACCGTGCAGGAAATCTGCAAAAAGTACGGTGTGCTCCTGATCATCGACGAAGTGGTGTGCGGTCTTGGCCGTACCGGCAAATGGTTCGGTTACCAGCACTTCGGCGTGAAGCCCGACATCGTCACCATGGCCAAGGGTGTGGCCAGCGGTTACGCGCCCATCTCCTGCACCGTGACCACTGAAG
This sequence comes from uncultured Desulfovibrio sp., assembly GCA_944327045.1. Lineage (GTDB taxonomy): Bacteria > Desulfobacterota > Desulfovibrionia > Desulfovibrionales > Desulfovibrionaceae > Desulfovibrio. Next base: position 303 of record CALVGJ010000048.1, on the reverse strand, counting down.
AAGTCTTCCAGGACTTCATCAATGATCCCAACGACCGCGACGCCTACTTCCGCGATATTTCCACCTTCGGCGGCTGCACCTCCGGCCCCGCCGCCGCTCTGGCCAACATGGAAATCATCGAGGAAGAACACCTGCTCGACAACGTCGTGAAGCAGGGCGAATACCTCATGGGCCGTCTGCTCGAGCTGAAGGACAAGTACAAAGTCATCGGCGACGTGCGCGGCAAGGGCCTCTTCGCCGGTCTGGAACTGGTCAAGGACCGCACCACCAAGGAACCGGTGGACGAATCCGTGGCCGGCGCCG
>CALVGJ010000047.1 GCA_944327045.1 uncultured Desulfovibrio sp. | reverse complement strand
GCGCGCTGGCGCTGGGCATCGCCGGGGCGCTGCTCAACGCCTTTTCCTGGGGGTGCGCCCTCATGAGCGCCGTGGTGCTGCTGGCCGTGGTGCTGGGGCGGCGGCGCTTCTACCGCTCGTCCTTCTTCTGGGAAGAGCCTATCCCCCTGTACTGGCTGGGGGCCGCCTTCGGGGTGCTGGTGGTCAATTTCGCGCTGGGCTGGTTCGTCTACGCGCCGCACTGGGAACGGGCGGAACGCTGGGGCTTCGATCAGGGGTTCAACGCGCCGCATGTGCTGCTCGGCTTTGCGGGCATCGCCTCGCTGGTCATCGTGGGCTGGCTGTGGCGCGTGAGCCTGCGCCGCCACAAGCGCAAGCGCGAACAAAAGGCGCAGGCGGCGGGCGACGCGTAACGAGCGGCGCGCGTGAGCGAGAAGAAAGCCAAGGACGGCTCCCGGCTTGATGTCGGGGGCCGTCCTTTTTTCGTCGGGCCGGGCGGCGCTGTGCCGCCTCGTGTCATGTCGTTTTCAATGGCAAAGCGCTCGAAAAAGTGTGTCCGCATACCATGATATGCGGGCACACGCGGTCAGTCAGCCAAGCGGGGGTATGCGTATCGGCTAGAATTCGTACCGGAAGGTGCCGAACACCCCGTGGGCCGTGGTGTGCGCCCCGGCCTGAAGGTTGTAGTTCACGCCGAAGCTCAGTGCGTCATTGCCGAATTCGATGCCGGCCTGTCCCATATAGGTGATGTAGTCCAGCGTCTGGGTCTCCACCTCGGCTGTACGATCGACGCCCGTGAAACGGACATCGCCGCGAGCCTTGATGTCCCCGGCCGCCGGGATCACCGCCAGATCGAGACTGGGTTTGAAATGCCAGCCGTGCCCGTCTCGATCTCCCTGGAGAAGGCGACGCCCACAGGGAAGGTCCAGATGTTCTGATGCAGGGCGTCGCCCTCCAGAATCGTTCCGCCGCTCTTCACGTCGTAGTCGTAGGTATTCAGGCTGGTATAGCGCACGCCCACATGCGGAATGATGTCCAGCACGCTGGTCTCTAGCTTGTACTCGCCGCGCAGGCCCGCGCTGAGAGCATAGGCATTGATGTCGCTCTTGAGCGCGCCCATCCGCATGCCGGAGGGCAGGTCCTGTTCCACATCGTTGAAGGTGGAGGTGTAATGCAGGTCGGCCGTGAGGCCGAAATTGTTGGGGGTCCAGCCCACATAGGCCCCGATGCCCCAGAAATTCATGCTGTTGGTGGTTGTGTTGAAGTCGCCGGAACCCTCGGCGTAGCCGCCGCCGATGTTGAAGGTGATGCCCGCGCGGATGGCTTCGGCAAAGGTGTAGTCCGCGCCGATGGCCACGCCGCCCAGACCGCCGTTCATGTCCATGTCGAAGTTGCCGCCTTCCAGTCCGAAGCCGTTCCAGCTCTGGTACAGGGGCATGATCCACATGGCAAAGCCGGTTCTGGCGTCGTCAGCGGCCTTGCCGTCTTCGCCCATGCTCCGGAGACCGCCGCGCGGGGCCGCCAGACTGGTACGCTGGCTCACGGCCGTGCCCGCCGCGTTGTGCGCGGCCCAGGTCAACTGCGGCACGCCGCCGATGACCGCCATGCGCGCCGCGCCCTCGATGGTGGACGCCGCCAGATCGCTGTTGGTCGTACCGATGTGGGTATCGCTCAGGGCGCGGGAGAGGAAGCGTACGCCCCCCTGTGACGACTGCACGTCCACGCCGGGGGTGAGGGCCATGCGATCCACCAGCGCCGCCGTTTCGCCGGACAGCCTGGGGAAGGCGCTTGCCGCCGCGTTGGACGTGAGCGTCACGCTGTAGGCGCCGGTCGCCGCATCGAAGGCCCCGCCCGTGGCGGAAAGCAGGGCCGTGCTGGTGGTGAGGTTGGCGTCCGACCAACCGTCGGGATCCTTGGCCGACGTGCCGAAATTGGCGGTGACGTTCACCGTCTGGCCGCCCTGACCGCCCACGATGTGCAGTTTTGCCCCGGGGGCCACGGTCAATGCGCTTGTGCCGCCCGCTTCTCCCGAAAGAGCCGTGCCGTTGCCGATACCCGCGGCATCGACGACCAACAGCGAGCTGTCGGCAAAGTTCGCGCTGTTGGCCGTGGCGGGAGCGCCGCCATGTACCCATGCGCCGTCCACATTGATGCCGCCAGCGGCGTTCAGCGTCTGCGGCGTGCGGATGGCCAGCGCGGCGGTGATGTCCTGCCCCCAGCGTCCCTTGCCGTCATTCTGGTAGCGGATCACCTCGGTGCGCAGCCATTCGGCATCCGTACTGCCCAGTGAGACCATGCTGTTGCGGCCGACGGTGAGCAGGCCGTCCACCGCATCGGCAGAGAAACTCAGTCCCCCCAGGGCGGCATTGGAGGTATCGCCCGCCGCGATGAACGGCGGATCGAAGGCGATCCTGCCCCCGTTCAGCTGGATGTCGGCGGCGGTGAAAGTCGCTGTCCCGTTATCGGAACCCACCGAGATGTCCGTTTGTTCATTGCCGGAAAGACCGCCTTTCACGATAAGCGTTCCCGCACCGCCGATCTTTTCGTCCGAACCCACAAGAATCTTGCCGCCGTGCGCCTTGAACGTACCGTCGATGGTCAGGCTGGAAAAAAGAGGCTCTTTTTTTTCCGTCATATCCCCGGTCACCTGGAGGAGCCCGCTTTTTTCCACGGAAAGATCGCCGGTGACCCTCCAGTCGCCGGAAGCGACCTTCATTTCACTGTTGATGGTCGTTCCCGCCGCCCCCACAACGACGCTGCCCTGCACGGTGCCGCCCACGACGAGGGGGTAGGGGTCAGAATTCCCCAGACGCAGGGAGCCGCCGTTGATGGTCAGCGTCCCTGTGCCGTCGCCTATCACGAGATCACGGTTTTCAGCGGCGGCATCCCCCGTCAGATACAATTTGCCTGTGGACAGCAGGAAGTTGTTGGTCGGCGAGCGCAGCTCCATGGCGTTGGCCTTGAGCGTCGCTTCCATCCCGCTGGGATTGTCCTCGGCAAATTGGGTCGTCCCGAGGGCCAGCTCCGATCCCTCAAGCACGAATGTACCCTTGATGGATATCCGCCCGTAGTCTTCCATTTTTATCTGACCGGCGGACGGCACTGTGGTCACGAAGTCGGCGACATTCATATGCAACGTCTCCGAGCTCTGGACTTTCACATTGGTTGCGCCGTTCACGGTCTGGCCGGATTGCAGCCAGTCGTTCCAGGCGGCGGCATCCGCGAGTTCGGTTTCCGCCTGCGAAGTTGCCGGGATGCCCAGCGCCAGCGCACCGGCCAGAAGCGTGCTGCTCAGCATATTGAGCATGTGACACTTTTTGAGGACGGCGCGATAGCGTTTTATAAGCATCCCCAGTGAGCCTTGCGACATGTGCATGATCCTCTCCTTTCTTTGTTCATGGGTTATCTATTCGGGGTGAGGGATTCCGGCAGGCAGGTGCTTTTCCGCAGCGTGCCGGGCATCCTTTCCTTATGGTCATCTTTTTTCTTCCCAGAGCTTCACGAGATAGCGTCTGTTGTCGGGATCATCCTCCACTTCTTCCAGAGCCTCATCGTACCATTCCCGCGCGCTTTGGGAGTCCCCCTTCATGTGATGGCAAATGGCGATGTACATCTTGCACTCGCCCTCAAGGGAATTGATGCTGATGTCCGAAAGGGCTTCCTCGTATCTTTCTATCGCCGTGTCGTAGGCCTTGTTCCGGAAATACAGGGCGGCAAGCAGATAGTTCACGGCAAAACTGTCGTCGGCGGCATCCTTGCGTGCCTTGTAGAGGACCTGTCTGGCCTGGTAATCATTGCCTGCATCCATGTATGCCTGCGCCAGGAGCAGGTAGGGCGGGATGGCCTTCTTGTCCTTATCGATGGCGGAATCCAGAGACACCATCGCATCCGTGGTATTGCCGTCCGCGAGGTGCAGCATGGCCTGCAGATACTTGAGGAAGCCATCCGCTTCCGGATTTGAATTGGTGTACAGGATATCCAGGCATTCCTGAGCTTTGCTGAACTCCCCGCAGTTGAAGGCCGCGACCGCTGTCGTGAGGATGTCGAAGCGCGTTTCATCGAAATCAGTGTATGAGTACGCGTGCGACGCGTAAGTACGCCGTGCCAGTCGTGCGACGAGTTCCCCCGCGCGCTTGAGGTCTTCCATGTCCTGGCTTTCGGTGAGTTCGGTGATCTCCTCCACG
>CALVGJ010000046.1 GCA_944327045.1 uncultured Desulfovibrio sp. | reverse complement strand
TGCGCCCCGTGCCGCGCGGTGCGGGCGGGGCATCGACCGACATTGACAAGGAAAAAACGACATGAACACGCAAGCAACCCGGGCGGCGGGCATTCCCAATCCGGCGGCGGCGACGGCCCGTGCCATTCTTTTTCGTCGGTATCGCATGTACGGCATTGCGGTGGCCGTGCTTTCCGGCATGTCCTACGGGCTGTATTCGGCCTTCATGACGCTGGGCATGAGCCTCGGTCTCTGGAGCGACTGGTACAAGAAGGATTCCGGCCTGTCGGCTGTGGCCTCGCTTTTTCTGCTCAGTGCGCTGGGCGCGGCGGTGACGGACTGTTTCAGTGCGCTCTGGGCCCTGCTGCTGGCCGCGATCAAGGGCAAGCTCGGCGACGTGCCCCGGAGCTGGAAGACGCGCCCCGGGGCCATCATGACGGTGGCGGCCTTCATCGGCGGGCCGCTGGCCAGTACCTGTTATGTGCTGGGGTTGCAGAATGCCGGGTCGCTGGTGGTGCCGCTGAGTGCCCTGTGTCCGGCCATCGGGGCCATTCTGGGCCGGGTGATTTTTCGGCAGGCGCTCAACATGCGGATCATGACGGGCATTCTCATCTGCTTTGCCGCCAGCTTCATGATCGGCAGCACCGGACTGACGGGCAATGCGCCCGCCAATCTCTATCTGGGCCTGCTCTTCGGTCTGCTGGCCGCGCTGGGCTGGGGGGTGGAGGGCTGCGTCTGCGGCTACGGCACGGCGCTCATCGACCCGGAAGTGGGCATCACCATCCGGCAGATCACCTCCGGCCTGTCCAATCTGTTTCTGCTGGTGCCGCTGTTCGGCGTGATCGGCGGCGCGGACGCGGCGGGCATGGCTCTTGCCGCCTTCACGGACGGCCATTCGGTGGGCTGGTTTGTGGTGGCCGGTTTTTGCGCCTATTTCGCCTTCATGCTCTGGTATCAGGGCAACGCCATGTGCAGCGCGGCGCTGGGCATGGCCTGCAACGGGGCGTTCTCCTTCTGGGGGCCGTTCTTCATCTGGCTGGTGCTCGGGGTCTACTACGGCATGGCGGGCAAGAACATGCCGCCCATTGCCTGGCTGGCTTCGCTGGTCATGATCGGCGGCATCTTCCTCATTGCCGTCAATCCGCTGGAGCTGTTCCGTCGCGGACGGCAGGGGAGGGAACATCATGAAGCCGCTTAATTTCGCCATTCTCGATTACCTGACCACAGTGCCCGAAGCCTGCGCCGAGGAGGTGGTGGAGGCGCTCGCGCCCGTGTACGGGAAGTTCCGCGCCCTGACGGTGGAGTCCGTACGCACGGCGCTGCTGACCGCCGCGGTCAACGGCCTGCTGGAGGAAAGCCGCTGCGAGCTGGACGACGGCGGCAATCTGCGTCTGTATTTCCGGGCGCATCCCGAGGGTGCGGCCACCATCATCAAGTATACCGGCGGCCCGCGGGCCCGCGCCTGAACCGGGGGAGGCATGCGAAAGGCGGAAAGGGGCGGAACGGCTCTGCTGCGGCGCGGGACGTGCCTTGCGCTGTGGGCCCTGCTGGCGCTGGGGACGGCGCACGGCCCCGCCGGGGCCGGAGAGGCGGCGCACGGCACGGAGCTGCGCATCCTGCACACCAACGACACGCACGCCCATCTGGCCGGTGTGGACGACAGGGGACAGGCCTGCTTTGCGGACGAGCGCTGCCGGGGCGGCATGAGCCGCATAGCCGCCGCCATCGACGCCGCCCGGCGCGAGGGGGACAACGTGCTGGCACTGGATGCGGGGGATCAGTTTCAGGGCACGCTCTTCTACGCCGTGGAAAAGTGGCCCGTGCTGGCCGCATTCGACCGGCGCATGCCCTATGACGCCATGACGTTGGGCAACCACGAGTTTGATGAGGGCTGCGGCGCGCTCCGACAATTTCTTGACGCCCAGCCCATCCCCGTGCTGGCGGCCAATCTTGCGCCGGAGCGGGGCTGTCCGCTGTTCGGCAGCCGCATACGTCCCTTTTTGGTACGCATTGTGCAAGGTGAGGCCGTGGGTATCGTGGGGCTGGCCAATGACCGCGTGACGGCGCAGGCGCAGGCCTGCCCGCACACCCTGTTTCGCGATGCCGCGCAAAGCCTGCGGCAGGCCGTGACGGAACTGGAGGCGCGAGGGGTGCGGCGCATCGTGGCGCTCTCCCATCTGGGCCTGCCGGCCGACCGCGAGCTGGCCCGGCAGGTGGACGGGGTGGACGTCATCGTGGGCGGCCATACGCACGCCTGGCTGGGGCCGGGATCCGATACGGGGCCGTATCCCCTTGTGGAGCGTTCGCCCGCCGGCCTGCCGGTGCTGGTGGTGACGGCCGCGCTGGCCACGCGCTATATCGGCGATCTTTCGGTAAGCTTTGACGCACGGGGCATTCCCGTGCGGTGGCGGGGCGGGCCGCGCGAACTGACGCCGGAGTCCCCGCGTCGTGAGGATATTTCCGCGCTGACGGCGCAACATGCCGCCGTGCTGGAACGCTACCGGGCGCAACGGGTGGGCCGCCATGCGGTGGACATGCCCGACGGCCTGGAGGCCTGCCGCGCCGGGGAATGCTTCGGCGGGCTGCTGCTGGCCGATGCCTTGCTGGACGTGGCCCGTCCGCGGGGGGCGGACATGGCGCTGGTCAATGCGGGCAGCATCCGTGCGGCCATTCCGCCGGGCGAGGTGAGCCGGGGGCAACTGCTGGCGGCCATCCCCTTCGGCAACGAGGTGGTGCTGCGCGAGTACACGGGCGGGCAGCTCCTCCGGGCGCTGGAACACGGCGTGGCCGGAGAGGACGGCCGGGGCCCGGCCCTGCTGCAGCCGTCCGGACTGCGCTACGTTGTGGACGCCTCCCGTCCGTCCGGCAGCCGCATCGTGTCCGCGGAGGTGCTGCCGCCCTCGGGAGAGGCCGAGCCGCTGGCGGCGGAAGGGCGCTACCGCGTGGCGCTGCCCGCCTATCTGGCGCGCGGCGGCGACGGTTACGACATGCTGCGCGAGGGCAGGCCGCTGCCTCTCAAGGCCGTGAAGGACGTGGACGCGGCGGAGGCCTACCTGAAGGCGCATTCCCCGCTCACGCGGATGAGCGCAAGCCGCATCCGTCGAGCCGGAACGGGCGAATGAAACGGCCGGGAGTTCCGCCTTGTCGCCGCCGCCGTGCCGTGTCGCCATTTCGCGGGTTTGTGGGAGAAATACATAACAGCAAAAAAATACTTGCCATTTTTTCTGATTCAACATATTGAATTTGTGTCTGTTTTCACGCAGACTGCCATGCGGGGCCCACAGGCCCGACGACATCGCAGAGACCGGGCGCAAGCCCGTTCAAAAATTGCCGGAAGCGGAGTGGTGTTATCCCGGGGGGGAAGATACGCTGCTCTGCTTCCGGCATTTTTGCGTTTGTGCCACGAATGTTTCACCTTTGAAAATGGTGAAACACGAGGCGGCGGCACAGCGCCGCCCGGCCCAACGTGAGCGGAAAAACCGCGTTTTTTCCGCGAAACGCCAGGCCGTATGGTTGGAAACGCGAAGCGTTTCCAACGGAAAATGCGCAAGGCTGACGGCACACGCCAAACCTTCCTGCCTCCGGCGCGGGGCAGGGGCTTTCTTTACTTTTATCGGGGCTGTGACTATACTTTTGTATATCTGGAAGAGTCGAACGCCGCATGACGGCAGGGGTCGCAAGCTGCCAAAGGAAGAAAGAATGAGCAATGTCATCAAGTTTACCAAGATGCAGGGACTGGGCAACGACTATGTGTATATCAACGGGTTTGCGTCGCATGTGACCGATCCCGGCGCACTGTCCAAACGGGTGAGCGACCGCCATTTCGGCATCGGTTCGGACGGGCTCGTGCTTATCCTGCCCTCCAACAAGGCCGACGTGCGCATGCGCATGTTCAATCCCGACGGCAGTGAGGCGGAAATGTGCGGCAACGCCATCCGCTGCGTGGGCAAGTTCGTCTTCGACAACGGCCTGTGCACCAAGGAAACCATTCAGGTGGAAACGGCGGCGGGCATCCGCATCGTGCGCCTGCTCAAGGACGGCGGCCGCGTGACCGGCGCCACCGTGGACATGGGCGCGCCCGTGCTCGCTCCGGCCGACATCCCGGCCATCCTGCCCGAAGGCGTGAACACGCCCCAGTTTGTGGACTGCCCGGTCACGGTGGACGGCACGGTCTACCGCGTTACCGCCGTCTCCATGGGCAATCCCCACGCCGTCGTTTTCCAGCAGGGCATCGACGATCTGAACCTGCCCGAAATCGGCCCCAAATTCGAGCATCATCCGCTCTTTCCCCAGCGCACCAATACCGAATTCGTGGAAGTGCTCTCCTCCAGCCGCGTGCGTATGCGCGTCTGGGAACGCGGCACCGGCGAAACCCTGGCCTGCGGCACCGGCGCCTGCGCCGTGGCCGTCGCCTGCGTGCTCAATGAACTGACCGGCCGCACCGTGGACGTGGAGCTGCGCGGCGGCGTGCTGCACATCGTCTGGGACAAGGCGGATAACCACGTCTACATGAGCGGCCCCGCCGCCACGGTCTTTGACGGCGAACTGTCGGTATAGGGGAGAGTCGGACATGCTGCGCATCAATCCCAACTTCTGCCGCCTGCAAAGCCAGTACCTCTTTGCCGACATCGCCCGCAAGGTGGCCGCCTTCCGCGACGCCCACCCCGAACGGCGCGTCATCAGCCTCGGCATCGGCGACGTGAGCCGCCCCCTCATGCCCTCCGTCATCGCCGCCCTCCACAAGGCCGTGGACGAGATGGGCACGGCCGAAGGCTTCCACGGCTACGGCCCGGAACAGGGTTACGCCTTCCTGCGCGAGGCCATCGTGGCGCAGGACTACGCCTCGCGCGGCGTAAGCCTGCAGGCGGACGAGATATTCATCAGCGACGGCGCCAAATGCGACCTCGGCAACTTTCAGGAACTCTTTGCCCAGGACTGCACCGTGGCCGTCATGGACCCCGTCTACCCCGTCTATGTGGACTCCAACGTCATGGCCGGACGCGCGGGCGAACTGACCGATCAGGGCTGGAACAGCCTCATTTACCTGCCCTGCACGCGGGAAAACGATTTCGTGCCGGACTTCCCCCTCTCCCGCCCGGACATCATCTACCTGTGCTACCCCAACAACCCCACCGGCACGGTGCTCCGCCGCGACGCGCTGGCCGCCTGGGTGGACTACGCCCGCCGCGAAGGCTGCCTCATCCTCTATGACTCCGCCTACGAGGCCTTCATCCGTGAGGATGACGTGCCCCACAGCATCTACGAGATCGACGGCGCGCAGGAAGTGGCCGTGGAATTTCGCAGCTACTCCAAAACCGCCGGATTCACCGGCCTGCGCTGCGCCTACACCGTCGTGCCCCACGCCGTCCGCATCCATGACGGCAAGGGCGGCAAGGTCAGCCTCAACGCCTTCTGGAACCGCCGCCAGTGCACCAAGTACAACGGCTGCCCCTACATCGTCCAGCGCGCCGCCGAAGCCGTCCACAGCGAACAGGGCAAGCAGGAATCCAGAGAAATCATCGACGCCTATCTGGCCAACGGCGCCCGCATCGCTGACGCCCTCCGCCGTATGGGACTCGACGTCTACGGCGGCAGGAACGCCCCCTACCTCTGGGTTCGCGTGCCCGGTGATACCACCTCCTGGGGCTTCTTCGACCGGCTCCTCCACAAGGCCGCCCTCGTCTGCACCCCCGGCGTCGGCTTCGGCCTCAGCGGCGAAGGCTACGTCCGACTGACCGCCTTCGGCTCGCCCGACGATACCACCGAAGCCATCGAACGCCTCCGGGCCTTGTAAACAAAAACTCCATGCGGGGGACAAATCCCCCGCCGCCGCTGCCGCCGATACTGATGCCCGTAACGCCCTCGACGTTGCGGGCATCGGAGTATCTGGGGGAAGGGGAACCCTCCGCCTGCATCGGAGTATCTGTGCTGGGCGCTGAGCGACTGTGGGAAGAACGCGAGCACCCAACGGACACGGTACAAGGGTAGGCGTACCC
>CALVGJ010000045.1 GCA_944327045.1 uncultured Desulfovibrio sp. | reverse complement strand
CTGGATGACGGCAAGCTCGTGCTGGGCATCTGCAACGGCTTCCAGCTGCTGGTCAAGCTGGGCGTGCTGCCCTCGCTGGACGGCGTGCGCTTCGAGCGGCAGGTCTCGCTCAGTCATAACGATTCCGCCCGCTACGAGGACCGCTGGGTCAGCCTGCGCCCCAATGAAAAAAGTCCCTGCGTGTTCACGCGCGGCCTCGGCATGCTGGCCATGCCGGTGCGGCACGGCGAGGGCAAGCTCGTGACCCGCGATGCGGCGACGCTCCAGCGGCTGCAGGACGAGAACCTCATCGCCCTGCAATATGCCGACCCCGCCACCGGCCAGCCCACGCAGGAATACCCCCTCAATCCCAACGGCTCCCCGCTGGGCATCGCCGGGCTGACCGACCCCAGCGGCCGGGTGCTGGGCCTCATGCCGCATCCCGAAGCCTTCCATCACGTCACCAATCATCCGGCCTGGACGCGCGGCGAAGTGGACGCGCCCGGCACCATGCTCTTCGTCAATGCCGTGAACTATTTGCGTAACCTTTGATGGCGGCTGCCGGTAAGGGCGGCCCGCCGCCATCCGGCAAGCATGCGTACAACGCAACAGCGTTCCTTGCAGCCATACGGCCCGTGGACTCTTCCGTCCGCGGGCCGTTTGTTTTCTTGCGTACGGACAACGTGCCACATTTCTTGATTGCACTGCCGTGCTGTGCGGAGCGCGTTACATGCGAGGGCGTGCGGCACATGCCGAAAAGATACGCGGTATTTTAGCATGCGATTCAGCGTAAAAGTGGGAGAACGCCTGTTTCGGCTTGACAGAGCGCCTGTTTAAAAATATCTAGTAAAGTTAAATTATTGTCGTGGCTCTGCCAAAGCTCCAGAGCAGGGCATGCGTTACAGGGCGGCTTGCCGCGGAGGATCGTTTTCGCTGGGGCGATCATAAGGAGGGATGCATGGCTTCACTGACGGAACAGCAGATCGCCGCACTGGCGCCCAATGAGAATGCGCTGAGCAACGGGCGCGGCATTTCCCGGAGCGGAGATTTCAGCCAGCTGGGGAGATCGGCGGACGGCACGTTCTATCAGGGGGAATGCCGCGGCAGCGGGAGCAAGCCCTACATCACGTCCGCGGATTTTTCGGAAGGGGCGACCCCGGTGCTGCGCTGTACCTGCCCCAGCCGTCAGCTCCCCTGCAAGCACTGTCTGGCGCTGCTGTTCGAGATACTGGAGGGCAAGCCCTTTGCGGAAATGGAGATCCCGCAGGATATCCTGAAAAAGCGGGCCCGGCGGGGAGGCAAGGCTGCCGAGACGGCGGACGAGGCCGGAGACGGCAAGGAGACGAAGAAGAGCGCCGCCAAAAAGGCCAGTAAAAAAAATGCGACCACGACCGCCGCGCAGGCAAAGAAGTTGCGGACCCAGCTTGAGGGGCTGGAGAAGACCGAAGCGCTGGTGCGGAGCATCATGGACGGCGGCCTGGGCAGCCTGAACGGGGCAATGCTGGAAACCTGCCGCAATCTGGCGAAAGAGCTTGAGAATCACTATCTGCCCGGTCCTCGCCGTCTGATACGCCGTCTGGTGCTGGATGCCGAGGCGCGGGAGGCTCGGGGGGATGACCAGGCCAACGACCGCATGCTGGGTACGCTGGAGAAGCTCTGGGCGCTGATCCGCAAATCCCGCCAGTATCTGGAAGAAAAACTGGCCGGCGGCGTTGTGGAGCGGGATGCCAGCCCGCTTTTTGAAGAGCTGGGCGGCGTTTGGAAGTTCAGCGAGCTGGAGGAGCTTGGTCTGACCCGCGAAAACGTGCGCCTTGTCCAGCTGGCCTTCTGGGTGCGCCAGGACGATGCCCGCGAAGAGTTCGTGGATACGGCCTGCTGGGCCGATCTGGACAAGGGCGGCATCGTCATGACCTACGGCTACCGCCCCTTTGCGCTCAAGAAGCGCCTCAAGGAGGAGGACAGCACGTTCGGTGTGGCGCATGCGCCGAAGATCGTCTGTTATCCCGGCGAGGGGAATCCGCGCGTACGCTGGGAGATGGCGGACATCCAGCCCGTCAGCGCGGCTGACAGGCAGCGCCTGCGCGAACTGGCCGCCCCGGCCCTTGCCCCGGAGATCAAGGCCGCCAAGGATCTGCTCAAGAATCCTCTGTTCGAGCCGCCGCTTTTCCGTCTGCTGCGCTTTGCCCGCATCGGCAAGGTGGGCGAGTCCTTCGTCCTCGTCGATCCGCAGGGCGACACCATCCTGCTGGAGGACATGCCCGGCCTGGAAGGCGGCATCAGCAGCGAGCTTGCCGGCAGTACGGCCTGGCTGCCGCTGCTCCCCGATGCCGCCCTGTGGGAAGATCAGAGCCTGCTGGGGGCCATCTGGTATGATGCCGCCGCCGGCCGCATGAAGATGCAGCCGCTCAGCATCGTGACGGACAGGGCCATTGCCCGCCTGCTGTACTGATTCGACGTCAAGCATGGAGGAACAGCATGGACATTTCCCCTTTGTTCGTTTTGCGGCAGCGTCTGCATGCCGCCGCTTTGGCCGGCGCCGCATCCTGTCCCGGCGATGCCCGGCTGGCCCAGGCCTGTGCGGCCCTTGCCCCGCTGGAGGCGGTCGCGCCGGTCTTTCGCAAGCTGGGCGATCTTGTCCGCACGCTTTGCGCGCCGGAGGGCGAGGGGCGGGCCGCCGTCCTGCTGGAGGCCCTGACCCTGGCCGATGCGCTGGCCTGCACGCAGGCGGCCGTCGCCGTGCCGGGCGAGCTGAGGCCGATGGAGCCCGCCGTGTCCTGGGGCGGGCTCATGGCGGACATCCCGCATTCCGTGCAGGCGTCTTTCCGGGAAGATATGGTCACGGCCCGCAAGAGTTCCCCGGAACGCCTGTGGGCGTCCCCGGAGCTGCGGCCGGAGTTCTTCCGCGAGTACCGTCTGGCCGGCTTCCTGCGGCAGGGGATGGCGGCGCAGGGGGGCTACGCGAAAGACATCGTGGAATGGCTGGGCGCCAAGGGAGAGGATATCCGGCCGCTGCTGGAGGATAGCTTCGATCCCCGCGGCGGGAAAGATATGGTCTGGCGCGTCAAGATCCTGGACTGGGTGCAGGGCGCGGCCGCCAATGATTTTTACTGCGCGCAGCTGGACAGGGGCGGGAGCGCGGCCGTTCGCAGGGAGCTGATCTATGCCCTGCGGCACGACAAGGGCAATACGGCCCGGCTGCTGGAACTGTGCCGCACGGAGAAGGGCAAGACGGCCGCTATGGCGCGCTGGGTGCTGGCGCGCATGGACGAGCCCGCCGCCTGGACCTATTTCCGTGAGCTGCTGCCCAGCCAGCCGCGGCAGGTCATGGCGGCGCTGGAATTTGCCTGCGGCGGTCAGGAAGCCGGCGAACTGGTGGCCCAGGAGCTGGAGCGCCTGCTTGCGCCTCTTGTGGCGGATGCCGCCTACATCCCCGGCGAGGAAGAGAAACAGGCCATCCAGGAAGCGTTCTTCGCCCTGCCCGGCAAGACCGGCCCGGCGATCTGCGAGGCCTACCGCCGCATGGCCGCGCTGGGGACGACGCTGGAGGACCGGCTCAGCCTGCGGCACAATTCTTATGATCGGAGGCCGGACTGTGAGGGCTTCTCCTTCTCTATCGCGGTGGCGCTCATGCTGCGGGAGGCCACCCTGCGGCAGCCGGACGAGGGCCTGCTCGCCCTGGCCGGAGAGCTGACGGAGTCGGCCTCTGACCTTTTTGCCATCCCCTATCTGACGGGCATGCTGCTCCTGCGTCCGGCGGCCGAAGCCTACGAAGCGGCGGAGCGCCTGCTTGCCCCGGAAGGCTTTGCGCGCGGCACGCAGACGGAATACGGGAGTGGCGCGCTGTACCGGATCTTTTTCGCCATCGAGCTGAGCCATGCCCGCTACAGCCGGTCGCGCGGGCATTTCGACCAGAACTTCGGCCCCGACGACAGATCGACCCGCCTCGATACCTATCGACAGGATCCGGATTGGGCTGTCGGAAAGATGGAGAAGCGCGCCTGTCGCGGCTTCATGCCCTGGTGGTGGAGCGAGTCTCTGGAGCGCAGGCTGTCGGTCTTCAGACCCTTTGCCGAACCGCTGGACTTCCGCTGGCTGGAGGCCATGATGTCGCCGGAGGCCAGTGTATCGACATGCCGTCTGATGTTCTGGCTGGCCGATCTGGGGGATGCCGCATGCTGCGCCCGGCTGTCCCGGTTCTGGCATGACCGGATGCTGAAGGGACTGGACGGGGGGAAGCCCGCGGAAAAGGAATACCCACCTTTCCTGCTGCCTGAAGTCCTGCCGGCCCCCGCCTGGATGTATTGTTGCGGCTGGACGGACTTCACGGGGCTGCTGGAGCTCTGTTTCCGTCGTTTCGGCATGAAATCGTTCCCGGGGGATCGCTTTTACCGCATGATGGCGCATATCGCGCCACAGACCTTCCTGGAAGAGATGGAACACTGTCTGGAGTTGCTGCGCCGGGGGGAACTGGATCCCAACTGCCATAACAGGGAAGCCTTCTGCCGATGGGTGGAGCAGTACATGAGCGATGTCCGGCGCGGCATGGCCGCCCGTTCCTGAAAAAATACGGCCTGCCGGGCAGGATGCAAGAGGAGAGGAACGCATGGACATTTCCCCCTTGTTCGTTTTGCGGCAGCGTCTGCATGCCGCGGCGCTGGCCGGGGCCGCGTCCTGCCCCGGCGATGCCCGGCTGGCGCAGGCCTGTGAGGCCCTTGCCCCGCTGGAGGCGGCCGCGCCGGCCTTTCGCAAGCTGGCCGATCTCGTCCGCAGGCTCCGCGCGCCGGAGGGCGAGGGACGGGCCGCCGTCCTGCTGGAGGCCCTGACCCTTGCCGATGCGCTGGCCTGCACGCAGGCGGCTGTGGCCGTGCCGGGCGAGGCGGAGCCGGTGGCGCCCGCCGTGGCCTGGGGCGGGGCCGTGGAGGACGTGCCGTTTTCCGTGCTGGAGCCCTTTCGGGAAGGGCCGGGCAAATCCGCCAAGCGTTCTTCGGAACGCCTGTGGGCCTCTCCGGCGCTGCGTCCGGAGCTTTTCCGCGACTACCGCCTTTACGGTTTCCTGCGGCGGGAACTGGCGGCGGGAGTGCCTCGCGCAAAGGATGTGGTGGAATGGCTGGGCAAGTGGGACGAGGACATCCTGCCGCTGCTGGCGGAGGGCTTCGATCCCCACGGCGGGAGAGAAATGGTCTGGCGCGTCAATAGGCTGGCATGGGCGCGGGGGGCGGCGGCCAATGACTTTTACCGCGCGCAACTGGACAGGGGCGGGAGTGCGGCCGTCCGTGCGGAACTGATCCATGCCCTGCGGCACGACAGGGGCAATACGGCCCGACTTCTGGAACTGTGCCGCACGGAAAAGGGCAAGCTTGCCGCCATAGCGCGCTGGGTGCTGGCACGCATGGACGATCCCGCCGCCTGGGCCTATTTTCGTACGTTGTTGCCGAAGCGGCCGCGGCAGGTCATGGCCGCGCTGGAATTTGCCTGCGGCGGTCAGGAAGCCGGTGCGCTGGTGGCCGAAGAGCTGGAGCGCCTGCTTGCGCCCCTTGTGGCGGATGCCGCCCGCATCCCCGACGAGAAAGAGGTACAGGCCATCCAGGAAGCCTTCTATGCCCTGCCCGGCAAGACCGGCCCGGCAGTCTGCGAGGCCTACCGCCGCATGGCCGTACTGGGGGAGGCGCTGGATGACCGGCTCCGCCTGCGGCACAAATATCTTGATACGGGGCCGGATCGCGGGGGCTTTGTGTTCCGTATCGCGGTGGCCCTCACGCTGCGGGAGGCCATCCTGCGGCAGCCGGACGAAGGCTTGCTGGCCCTGGCCGAAGAGTTGATGCAAACGGTCTCCTCCCTTTTCATCATCCCCTATCTGACGGGCATGCTGCTCCTGCGTCCGGCGGCCGAAGCCTACGAAGCGGCGGAGCGCCTGCTTGCCCCGGAAGGTTTTGCGCGCGGCACGCTGACGGATAAGGGGACTTTTTTTCTGCAGCGAATTTTTTCCGCTGAAGATATCGACGTGAGTTATGCCCGCTACTATCTGTCGTACGGTGAATTTTATGAACCGGAGTGGGCCGAAGGCATCGAGAAATGCGGCTGCCGCGGTTACAGGCCACGCTGGCGCAGCGATTCCCTGAAGCGCAGGTTGAGGATATCCCGCCCCTTTGCCGAACCGCTGGATGAGCGCTGGCTGGAGGCCATGATGTCGCCGGATACCGATGCGGAGACGTGCCGTCTCATGTTCCGGCTGGCTGATTTGGGAAATGCCGCATGCTGTGCCCGGCTGGGACGGTTCTTTCATGACTGGATGCTGGGCGAGGGGGTCAGCCGTTTCACCGCCGTGTCGAGCACGCCTGAACTGATGCGGGGAAGCGTGAATTTTGACGCCCTTCCGGCCGTTGTCTGGATGCACTACTGCGGCTGGACGGATTTCAGGGGGCTGCTGGAATCCTGGTTCCGACGTTACGGTATGTGCGCCGGCATCATCGGCAGCTTTACCCAAATGATGATACATATCGCGCCGCAGGCATTTCTTGACGAAATGGAACGCTGTCTGGAACTGCTGCGCCGGGGAGAACTGCAACCGGACTGCGATGAAAGAGAAAAGGTGTGCAGACGGGCGGAACAATGTATCGACAGCGTCCGGCGACACATGGCCGCCCGTCCCTGACAAGCCCGATCTGCCGTACATGATGGAGGAGAGGAACGCATGGACATTGCCCCTTTGTTCGTTCTGCGGCAGCGCCTGCATGCCGCCGCTTTGGCCGGTGCCGCGTCCTGCTCCGGCGATGCCCGACTGGCGCAGGCCTGCGAGGCCCTTGCCCCGCTGGAGGCGGCCGCGCCGGTCTTCCGCAAATTGGGCGATCTCGTCCGCAGGCTTCGCGCGTCGGAGGGCGAGGGACGGGCCGCCGTCCTGCTGGAGGCCCTGACCCTGGCCGATGCGCTGGCCTGTACGCAGGCGGCCGTGGCCGTGCCGGGCGAGGTGGGGCCGGTGGAGCCCGCCGGGCAGGGCGGAGAGGTGGCGGACGTGCCGTACTCCGTGGTGGCGTCTTTTCGGAAAGATATGGTCACGGCCCGCAAGAGTTCCCCGGAACGCCTGTGGGCGTCCCCGGAGCTGCGGCCGGAGTTCTTCCGCGAGTACCGCCTTTACGGCTTCCTGCGGCAGGGGCTGGCGGCGCAGGGAGGCTACGCGAAAGACATGGTGGAATGGCTGGGCGCCAAGGGCGAGGACATCCTGCCGCTGCTGGCGGAGGGCTTCGATCCCGACGGCGGGAAGGAGATGGTCTGGCGGGTCCATATGCTGGATAAGGCGCTGGCCGGAGCCGCCAATGATTTTTATTGCGCGCAACTGGACAGGAGCGGGAGCGCGGCCGTCCGTGCAGAGCTGATCTATGCCCTGCGGCATCGCAAGGAAAATGCGGCGCGCCTGCTGGAGCTGTGCCGCACGGAAAAGGGCAAGCTGGCCGCTATGGCGCGCTGGGTGCTGGCACGCATGGACGATCCCGCCGCCTGGGCCTATTTCCGTGCGTTGCTGCCGAAGCAGCCGCGGCAGGTCATGGCGGCACTGGAATTTGCCTGCGGCGGTCAGGAAGCCGGTGAACTGGTGGCCCAGGAGCTGGAGCGCCTGCTTGCGCCCCTTGTGGCGGATGCCGCCTGCACTCCCAGCGAGAAAGAGGTGCAGGACATCCAGCAAGCCTTCTATGCCCTGCCCGGCAAGACCGGTCCGGCTGTCTGCGAGGCGTACCGCCGCATGGCCGCGCTGGGGACGACGCTGGATGACCGGCTCCGCCTGCGGCACAAATTTACCGATAGGGGGCCGGATCGCGAGGGGTCTGTGTTCTGTACCGCGGTGGCCCTCACGCTGCGGGAGGCCATCCTGCGGCAGTCGGACGAGGGCTTGCTCGCCCTGGCCGAAGAGCTGATGCGGACGGCTTCTTTCCTTTTCGTCATCCCCTATCTGACGGGCATGCTGCTGCTGCGCCCGGCGGCCGAAGCCTATGAAGCGGCAAAGCGCCTGCTTGCCCCGTACGGCTTTGCGCGCAGCAAGCTGAAGAAGAAAGGCAGCCAGATCCTCCACGATGTCTTCATGGAGATCGAGGTCAGCTACCCTCGTCATGAACTGGCGAACTGTCAGGTGACGCCGCTGTACGGAGAGAAGGGATATTACGATCTTGACGGCGTCTTCCGGCCGATAACGGCGGAAACATGGATCGAGCACCTCGAGCGGCGAGGCTGCCGTGGATTCCGGCCAGCCTGGAGCAGCGACGTCACGAAAAGGCGTGTGGTGGGGTTCCGCCCCTTTGCCGAGCCGCTGGACTTTCGCTGGCTGGAGGCTTTGACGGCCTCGGGCAAGTCCCTTCCTGCCGACGGCATGTGGGTTCTTGCCTTTCTGCTGCTTGATCTGGGCGATCCGCAGCACTGCGAACGCATGGCCCGGATCTTTGCGTCGTGGATGGAGCGGACGGATGACTGGCGCATTTCTTATAGAATACCGAGCTGGCTCGCCTGTTGCGGGAAGCGGGATATGCGCGGTCTGCTGGAAAAGTTTTTCCGTCAGCACGGCATCGACGAGAGCAACATAGAGGATATGGCGCGCGGCATGCGATATATCGCGCCTGAGATCTTTCTTGAAGAGATGGAGGCCTGCCTTGACCTGCTGCGCCGGGGAGAGCTTCGGCTGAAGTACCGCAGTGAAGAGCAAACCATTTATGCGAATGCGGAGAATGTGCTGGACGAGTTTCGGCGTTTTCTCGCCGCTCGTTCCCGCAAGGCCGCGTCCGACCGGGCATAGAGCATCTTGCCGTTGAAAAAGGCAAAATGCGAGGCGGCGGCGTAGCGCCGCCCGGCCCAAACCAAGCGGAAAAACCGCGTTTTTTCCGCGAAATGCCAGGCCGTATGGTTTGAAACGCAATGCGTTTCAAACGGAAAATGCGCTAAGTTAAAAGGAGAAAACGATGCAACAGCATTCCGATGTGCAACGGCTTCCGGCCGAGCAACTGTTTCAGGCCGAACTGACGGCGCTGGCGGACGCCGAGACCCGGCCCGTGCCCGTGGGCTGGCGCATGTCGCCCTGGTCGGTACGCACCTACATCTGCGGCGGCAGGGTGGGGGATGTGGAGATCACGCCCAAGTACATGGGCAATGAGCGGCTGGTGGAAATCGCCATCGCCACCCTGCTCACGGACAGGGCCCTCCTGCTGGTGGGGGAACCGGGCACGGCCAAGAGCTGGCTGTCCGAACACCTCTGCGCCGCCATCAACGGCGATTCCACACGGGTCATACAGGGGACGGCCGGGACGACGGAAGAGCAGATACGCTATTCCTGGAAT
>CALVGJ010000044.1 GCA_944327045.1 uncultured Desulfovibrio sp. | reverse complement strand
GTGACAATCTTCAGATCGCTGAACATCATCTGCGTGCCTTTGCGCCGTAGGGGTTATGTGGCTGGGATGGAAGGGTTCGAACCTTCGCGTGACGGAGCCAAAACCCGTTGCCTTACCACTTGGCGACATCCCAGCAAGTATCAGAGCGTCTGCACATATGTGCGCCAGCCGTCTCCCGTCAGTGCGGCGCGGGCCTGTTCTGCCCGTTCGGCGGCAATGAGGCCGACAACCGCAGAGCCGCTGCCGCTCATGACAACAGCCCATGCCCCATAACGCGTCAGGGCCTGCCTGACGGTGCTGATGACCGGATATTCCCGCGCAACGGCTTCTTCCAAATCATTACGCATGGCAAGAGCATGGCAACGGCGAAAACAGAACGTCGCTGCTGTGCTTATGTCCGGCATGGTCGAGAGAGCTGTTCCTTTAGCCTGCATCGCGGAATTTGTCAAGTCTTCGCTGTTTGTCTTCCGTACTTTCGTTGCCGCCAGTGCATCATAGGCCCGGTAGGCCCACGGGGTGCTGATGCGTTCTTCCGGACAAACAAGCAGCAGACTGGTTTCGGGCAGTTCCACGGAAGCCGGTTCGAGGATTTCTCCGATTCCCCGAACGCGGCAGGGGCGGCCCTGCAAGAAAAAGGGGACATCAGCCCCCACGTGCAGCGCCACATGGGCAAGCTCTTCCGGCGCAAGCGGCGCTGCGTTGCTGGTGTTAAGCCAGCGCAGCAGGGCGGCCGCGTCGCTGCTGCCGCCGCCAAGTCCCGCCCCCGATGGAATGCCCTTGTGCAGCCGTATCCGCAGCGCGGGCGGCGGCAAGGCGCTGGCCTGGCAATAGGCTCGATATGCTTTGGTGAGCGTATTATCGGCCGGATCGAGGATGCCGGAGTCACAGGTGATGTCTATGCCTGGTGCGGCATCAGGCAGGACATTCAGCTCCAGCAGGTCGCTCGGCTCGGCAAGCGGCAGGAACAGGGAGTCCAGCTCATGATAGCCGTCCGGGCGGATACGGGTGATGTGCAGGCCGAGATTGACCTTGCAGCCTGCCGTCAGGCGCAGGGAGGCATGCGAGGGCATCAGAGACTTTCCACCGTGAAATGGTCGTTGGTGTAGACGCAGATTTCCGAAGCAATGCGCATGGCTTCCTGCACGATGTCCGTTGCCGACAGGTCACTGTGCCGACGCAGGGCGCGCGCGGCTGAAAGCGCGTAGGGACCGCCGCTGCCGATGGCCGCCACGTCGTCATCCGGTTCGATGACGTCGCCTGTGCCGGACAGCAGCAGGATATGTTCGCTGTCGGCCAGCAACAGCATGGCTTCCAGCTTGTGCAGATACTTGTCCTTGCGCCATTCCTTGGTCATTTCCACGGCGGCGCGGACAAGATTGCCGCGAAATTCCTTGAGCTTGGCCTCAAAGAGTTCAAAGAGAGTAAAGGCGTCCGCCGTGGCGCCGGCAAAGCCGGCCAGCACCTTGCCGTCATGCAGACGGCGCAGCTTGCGCGCCGAGTGTTTCATGATCATGTTCTGGCCCAGAGTCACCTGACCGTCTCCGGCCATGGCCACGATACCGTCCTTGCGGACAGCCAGTATGGTGGTGGCATGCGTTTCCATCAATCGTCTTCCCACATTTCCTTGCGTTCCTTGTACACGGCTTCCAGACGCTTGAGCAGAGGAGCGTCGGCAGCGCCGCGGGCCTTGGCCCGGGCTTCTTCCACATAACGTTTGGCCTGCTTGCGGCGATTGGCGTAAATGGCGCTGTACGCCATATGCACATAGGCGGCGCCTGTCCGCCCGGAGCGCCCCAGCGAGCGGGCGTACGCCTCGTGCACATCGGCCTCCTCGGGCACTTGGCGCAGAACGTCCTTGTAGTAGCGATCCGCCTGGGCGGCCCTTCCGGTTTCGTCCAGCAGGCGGGCATAAAAGAAACTGGCCATATAGTCCTGCGGGTCAAGCTGCATGGCGCGAGTCAGCAGAGGCTCGGCCTTGCTCATGTCTCCCTTGCGATAATGGAAGGCTCCGGCCTCCCGCAGCACAAGCGGGTCTGCGGGGGCGGCAACCACGGCGGCGTCGAAATCCTTGGCGGCCTGCACCACATTATTGCGGCGGGCGTGCACCATGCCCCGGCCCATGAGGGACAGGGAATCCTTGCCCCTGAATCGCTGCAAGGCAACCTGCTCATCGCCGTAGCGCCCCCAGAGCAGGGTCTGTACCCGCAGGAAACGGTTGTTGTCCACGCGGCGATTGCGAACGCTCTCCTTCATGCCCGTGACCCGCGCCATGATGCCGTTGATGCGGTCGCCGATGTCCGGGTGAGTGGAGAGGTAGGCCGGGACGCTGGCGCCGCTCATCCAGCTTTTCTGTCGCAGAACCTTGAAACCGCCTGCCATGCTCGCCGGTGGATAGCCGGCAGCTGTGAGGTATTGCAGGCCGATGTGGTCGGCCTCGTTTTCGTCTATGCGACTGTAATTGAGCATGGCCGACTGTCCGGCGCCCAGAGCGCCCACGGCCAGAGCGCCACCGCCGGAACCGCCGGCCGCAATGCCGGCCACCGCCAGCAGCAGGGAGGCAATGCTGACCACCTGAGCCCGCTCCAGACGCGAAGCCACATGGCGCTGTGTAACGTGGGCCAGTTCATGGGCCAGTACGCCTGCCAGCTCGCTTTCGCTGTTGAGATTCATGATCAGGCCCGTGAATACATAGACGTATCCGCCGGGAACGGCAAAGGCGTTGAGCTGTGGATGCAGGATGACCCCGGAGCGGAAGGTGAAGGGCTGGGGCGGAATAGCCTTGACCAGACGACGCACCAGGCTCTCCACATAGTGGCTGACTTCCGGGTCTTGCACCAGCGGCAGATTGGAGCGGATCATGGTGTCGAACTTCTGTCCCATCTTCTTTTCGTCCTTGAGGGAAACCCCTCCGAAAAAGAAGGCATGGGCCTGTCCGACAGCAAGTTGCCACACCAGAAGAAAGAGGAGGGCCATCCGAAGTCCCTGTACGCAGCAGGATATGACGGTTCGCATGGACCCTCCTTTCAGGCAGCGGTTGAAGAGGGGGTTTTGTTTCAGGCGAGGTCCCACTGCTGTCCCTGCGGGGTATCCCGTACCAGTACGCCAAGGGCGGCCAGCTCGTCCCGCAGGCTGTCGGAAAGGGCGAAATCCTTGTTGCGTCGGGCCTCGGCTCGCCGGCTCATGAGCGCTTCCACATGCGACGTATCCAGTTTTTTGCGTCGGGCCTTCTGATCGCGCATGGCCGTCAGGAAAGCGGCGGGGTCCTGACCGAACAGGCCGAGGCGGGCATTCCAGTCACGCACGCGGTTCAGGAAGTCCTCAAACAAATCTCGCGCCCCTTCACCGGCGCGCAGCGTCTTGTCTTCCAGCAGACGATTGACAAGACGAATCTGGGTGAAGATGTGCCCGAAGGCCTGTGCGCTGTTCAGATCGTCATCCAGGGCGGCCGTCACGGACGGGGCAAGGCTCTCCCATTCTGTGAGCAGGTCGGCGGGCAAAGCGATTTTTTTCCAGCTGGCACGTTCATGTGCCGCATGAACTTCGCGCAGGCATTCATAGATGCGCTGCAGGGCGCGTTCGGCCTCGTCCATGGCTTCGGGGCTGAAGTCGATGGGACTGCGGTACTGCTTACCCAGCAGGAAGAAGCGCAGCGTTTCCGGCAGATAGCCATCCAGAATGTCGCGGATGGTCTTGAAGTTGCCCAGCGACTTGGACATTTTTTCGGCATTGATCTGTACAAAGCCGTTGTGCACCCAGAAGCGGGCCAGCTCGCAGCCGCAGGAGGCCTCCGTCTGCGCGATCTCGTTCTCATGATGGGGGAAGACAAGGTCCTGCCCGCCGCCGTGAATATCCAGCGGCAGGTAGGGCTTGCTCATGGCCGAGCATTCGATGTGCCAGCCGGGCCGTCCCTTGCCCCAGGGGCTTTCCCAGAAGGGTTCGCCGGGCTTGGCGGCCTTCCAGAGGGCAAAATCCAGCGGGTCTTCCTTTTCCTCACCGGGGGCCACACGTGCTCCGGCCTGCAGGTCGTCCAGACTGCGGCCGGAAAGCTTGCCGTAGGGCGGATAGGCGCGCACACGGAAGTAGACGTCGCCGGAAGGCGTGGCGTAGGCCTTGCCCTGTTCGATAAGGCTGGTGCAGATGTCCTGCATCTGCGGGATGTAGTCCGTGGCGCGCGGCTCATGGTCGGCGCGCAGGACATTGAGACGGTCCATATCCTCATGGAAGGCATGGATATAGGTTTCGGCCACTTCCTTCCAGTCCCGGCCTTCCTCGTTGGCGCGGCGGATGATCTTGTCGTCCACGTCCGTGAAGTTGCGGACAAAGGTCACTTCCAGCCCCTGTGCACGCATATGGCGCACCAGCAGGTCAAAGACGATGGCCGAGCGGGCATGGCCGATATGGCAGTAGTCATAGGCGGTGATGCCGCAGACATACATATGCACCTTGCCGGGGCGCAGGGGGGTGAAGGTTTCCTTCTTGCGGGTAAGGGTATTGTAGAGCTGCATGGTGGCTACCTTGCGGGCTGCGGGTTGAGCTGGTCGATGCGGCGCTGATGGCGTCCGCCTTCAAAATCGGTTTCCAGAAAGACATTCATGATGGCAAGGGCCAGCTCCACGCCGGTCACGCGCGCGCCGAGGCAGAGGACGTTGGCATTGTTGTGCAGCCGGGTAAAACGGGCATGGAGCTCGGTGGTGCAGAGGGCCGCGCGGATGCCCGCATGCCGGTTGGCGGCTATGGACATGCCGATGCCTGTGCCGCAGATGAGAATGCCGCGTCCGTTTTCCGCCTCTACAGCAGCGCAGAGCGCATGGGCATACTGTGGATAATCGCAGCTTTCCCGGCTGTGCGTACCGTGATCACAGATGCGGAAACCCCGGGCTTCCAGTGCGTTTTTCAGCGTTTCCTTCAGTTCGAGACCGGCATGGTCACAGGCAAGATGAATGACTTCCATTCGTTCTCCTTACGGGGCGGAATTTCCTTCTGCCGGAGCCCGGTACCGCGAAAGTGGCAGCAGGGGCGTATCTTCCGGCAGGGCAAGACCGAGCTGTTCTTCGGTAAAGGGGCGTTGCACCGTATCGCGCTGCTTGATGAGCACGATGGCCTTTTGCCCGTTGGCATGCATCAGATTCAGACGGCGGGGCAGGCTCTGTTCATCGTACAGTATTTCCATGATCCAGCCCTTGTTGTCGTTTTCCGCCCAACGGACGGGAAGTCCCTGCGCATCCAGCGTAAGTACGCCGCCGAAACGCTTTTCCAGCGCAAAGGCAGCCGTATCGGGAGACGGTGCGGCCACAGGCGTGTGACCGTCCCCAAAGGCCTGCAGGAAGCGACCGTTGAGCAGGGCGGAAAGATCAGCCAGCGCCAGAGGAACAGGCACGCCGACCTTGAGCAGCGGCTTGGTGCTGCCTTCGTGGAAATAGGCGATATTCTCGCGAGGGCTGTACACGACAAAGCGCGTGCCCGCTTCCGCAATATTGGCAATGACGGCACCCACTCCCGCCATGACGTCAAGCCGCAGATGACTGTCGTCGTTTCCCCAGAAAAGGGCCGTAACCCGCCGGGTGTTGCCTTCGGTACCGAAACGCAGGCTCATGCTCAGACGATAGGGAGCGAGGGCATGTCGGTTGCTTTGCCGGACAAGGGCCTGCCAGAGATGTTCGCTGCGCTCGGCGGCGGCAGAACTTTCCGGGGGCGGCAGCTGATCCGTTCCTTTGCCGGCACAGGCCGCCAGAAGTGTGGTCAGGCAGAGGAGTGCAAGAAAAGAGCAGATACGTTTCTTCATAGCGCTGACAGACGTTGCCGCAGGATGTCGGCATTGGCGGGTTTGTACTCGAGGGCCTTCTGGTAGGCGGCGCGGGCTTCTTCACGCAGATTCATGGCCGCGGCAATGTCGCCGTAATGCTCCCAGATGGCAGGATCGATGACCTCTCCCGTGCGCACGGCCCGTCGTATTTGTTCCAGCGCCTCGGGGAACTGCCCGGCCTTGTAGAGAGCCCAGGCAAGGGAATCAATGATATAGGACTGATTGGGAGACAGACTGTCGGCCTTGCGCAGCAGGTTGATGGCACGATCCAGGTCCCGGCCGCGTTCGGCCAGGGAGTAGCCCACATAATTGAGCGCCTGCGCATTGCGGGGATGGTTGGCCAGCAGGTTTTCCATGGCCGCAAGAGCGCCGTCCCTGTCGCCCATGTCGTCCAGTAGACTGCCCAGCAGAAAGGACAGGTCCTCGTCTGCGGGCCAGGTCTTCAGGCCTTCACGAATAATGTTCAGGGCTTCCGGTTTGCGCTCCAGACGAACAAGGATGCGGGCCTCGAGGGAATAGAACTCGGGCATGTCCGCATAGTGGCGGCGGCCCTCCTGCACAAGGCGCAGCGCATCTTCATCCTTACCGGATTCGGCAATGATCTGCACCCGCAGGAGTGCGCCGCGAGGCGCGGCATTCCCTTCCGCAGGCACCCGGTTGAGCCAGCCCAGCGCCTGAGAGACGTCCCGGCGCTGCTGGTAGGCCAGATCGGCCAGCAGCAGGAAAACTTCCGGCGGGGCCGCGGGGTCGTCAGCTACCTGCCGCAACAGACTTTCAGCCTGCAGATAGTGGCGGGAATCCATGAACAGACGCGCCACGGTAAGTTTGAAGGCCAGAGTATCCGGGCCGTTGCGCATGTACCTGAGCGCCTTGTCCGGTTGATTGAGCTGAAGTGAAATGTTGATGAGGCGCAGCGTCACTTCCTCGGGAGAAAAATTCAGACCGGCAAGCCGTTCGTAGACGTCGCGGGCTTCCTTCCATTCGCCGCGCTGCTCGTGGAGAAAGGCCAGCTCGGCCAGTGCCTCCACAAATTCGGGCATTTCCCTGATGGCGCGTTTCAGTTTGGCGATGGCTTCATCCTTGCGTCCCATACCGGAAAGAGCGCGGGCGTGACTGTAGTCCACCAGCGGCGTGCGTGCCTTATCCGGCAGGGAGTTGAGCAGGGCATCTGCCTCGTCGAAGCGGCCGTCCTTGACCAGCAGCAGGGCCAGCTCCACCTGGGCGTCGGCTTCGGCGGGGTGGCGGGCAATATAGCCCTGCATGATGCCGATGGCCTTTTGCGTCATTTTGCGGTCGGCAAGCGTCTCGGCATAAAGCATGGTGAGCGAGAGATCGTCCGGATGGGCGGTCAGCGCATCCTCAAGAAAGGGAACGACCAGATCGGAGCGCCGCCCGAGCAGCCAGACTGCTCCGTCCAGCCAGGCGCTGGACGGCACGTGACTTTGCTTGAGCAGATTGATCGCCTCGCGGAGGTCTTCCTCGCGAAGCTCTCCTTCGCCGCTGCCCATAAGCTGCATGAGCACAAGATAGGCGTAGGTATCCTGCGCCTCGGCAGAAAGCATCGTTGCCGGAGGTCGGGTTTCCATACTGACGATAGTGTGCTCAGATGAGGCCGCATTGTTCTGATTGGCACAGCCGCCGCAGCCGATCAGGGCAAAGGGAGCCATGCCGCCCATCAGCGCGGCGCACAGCAGGAGAGAATTGCCGCATTTCATCGGAGAGTTACCGCGTTTCATCTAGGATTGGATCCATTCGTCTGAAAAGTCCTTGACGTCGCCCGCAATGTGCCGACGGATTTTTTCCAGCAGGCGCGCCTCCAGCTGGCGAA
>CALVGJ010000043.1 GCA_944327045.1 uncultured Desulfovibrio sp. | reverse complement strand
TCCTCGCAGGAGGGGCAACCGTATCTTATACGCCCAAAAGGCGTTCGTCCATGAAAATCAGCGTGCAGAGCAACGCCAGCCAGAGAATGATGCGCGGCAGCCGCCAGCGGCCCACGATCCAGGCGGCCGCCAGCACGGCCGCCACGCTCAGGATGCCGAAATCCCACGGCGAGAGCGGCGCTTCCCGCGGGGCGAGCTGCCAGAGGATGACGGCAATGAGAACCGCATTGCAGAGCTTGATGCGGCCCGCCCAGTTGATGAGATTGAGACGCTTGAGCCCCGCAAGGCCCGCCATGCCGTGCTTGAGCGCATAGAAAAAGGAACAGCAGCGGAAGGCCAGCAGGGCCAGAAAGAGCAGAACGGTCACCAGCAGGGCCAGACTGATGCATTCGCTTACCAGCAGGGCCACGCAGAGCAGGGACCAGCAGGGCAGCAGCGCGCCCTCGAAAAAACCGTCCCCGATGGCCGAGAGCGTGCTGCCCAGCGTCTGCCGTACCACGGGCACCGTGGAGCCGGGCAGAGAACCGGCCGCAATGAGATTTTCCAGCGAGAGGACCGTCCCGACATAAAACGGCAGCATGTAGGGATGGGTATTGCTGTGCACGAGGTAGCGGGACATGGCCTCCGCGCGTTTTTCCTGATCGGGATAAAGGTGGCGCAGGGCGGGTTCCAGCACATAAAGCTGCCCCATAAGCTGCATGCCGCGGGCCGTGACGCCCGCATTGACCAGCAGGGTACGGGCAAGGCAGATAAGGGCGGTTCGTCTGGGTAGCATGGGTTCTCCGGCGGTCGGCGCCGCCTTCCGCGCGAAAGCGGGCGGCAGATGGTGACAGGCGGGGGACGGCCCGTCCCCGCCGGGGCGTCAGTTTGCTCCGGCCTCGTCGTCCGTCAGCAGCTCGTAGAGTTCCTTGACGCTCCAGCCCGGCAGCAGGGCATGCGCCTGCCGGGCCAGCTCCTTCGGGCGCAGCCGCTGTCCGGGCGAGGCCGCCAGGCGGCGCAGGCAGGCGCGGGCTTCCGCCGTATCGGCACGCAGTTCCTCTTCCGGCGGGCCGAGGATGACTGTCACCTCCCCCAGCAGATCGGATGAGAGCTCGCCGAAATTTTCCAGTCGAAAAAGTATAAATTCCTCGTGCGTCTTGGTCAATTCCCGGCAAATGGCCGCCTCGCGCGGGCCCAGCAGGGCGGCCGCCACGGCCAGACTGGCCCGCAGTCTGTCCTTGCGCTCGAAAAAGACCAGTGATCCCGGCGTGCGGGCAAAGGTGGCCAGCGTCTGACGGCGGCCCGCATCGTCACGGGGCAGAAAGCCCAGAAAGGTATAGGGCAGGGGCGGCAGACCGGCCGCGCTCAGGGCCGCCACCGGCGCGGACGGGCCCGGCACGGGGGAGACGGCGATGCCCTCGGCCCGGCAGGCCCGCACCAGCCGGTAGCCGGGGTCGGCCACCAGCGGCGTGCCCGCGTCGGAAACCAGCGCCAGTTCCGCCCCTTCGCGCAGACGGCGCAGGGCTTCCTCCTGCCGCGTATGTTCGTTGCGATCGTGAAAGCTGACCAGTCGCGGGGCTGTCAGGCCGCACTGGCTCAGCAGCAGGCCCGTGCGGCGTGTATCCTCGCAGAGTACGGCATCCGCACGCTGCACGATTTCCCGCGCACGGGGGGAAAAGTCACCAGGGTTGCCAAGCGGCGTGGCCACAATCCACAGCCGTCCCGGCGTCGTCGAGGGCAAAGGCATGGGGGATATGCTCCAGATGCAGAGAGTTCGGACCGTATGCCGTTACGGTCACCACATCAAAGCGGCAGGGACTGGACCAGGCTTCCGTCGCCGCCAGCCAGGCCTGTGCGGCCCGTACAAGGGTACGCCGCTTGCGCGGCGTCATGGCTTCGTCCGGCCGGGCCAGGCTGCCGTCACGGCGGCTCTTGACCTCCACAAAGACCAGCGTTTCTCCGTCCCGGCAGATGATGTCCAGCTCAAGTTTTCCCTGACGCCAGTTGCGCGCCAGAATGGCAAAGCCCTTGTCCGCCAGGAGGCGGGCGGCGGCTTCCTCGCCCTGTCGTCCCAGCCGGGCGCATTCGGCGGCGGCGTTTTCCGGCCGGGCCGGAGGATCGGTAGCCGTCGCCGGACCGGATACGGCAAGGCGGCGACACAGTTGCCGAAGCCGGGCAATCATGATTGCCGGGACTCCTGAACGGCGTCCCCTGTTTTTTCGGAAACGTCTGCCGAGGGGGCGTCTGCCGGGGAATCGCCGGGCGGGAGGGCGTCGGGCGGAGCGTCTCCGGCTTCCGCCGCACGCCGGGCCGCCATGCGCGCTTCGCAGGCGTCCAGCAGTTCTTCCAGCGGCACGGCCACGCCGTCCCAGGGAGGGAGCGGGTCGCGCCCGTCAAAGGCAAATTCGTTTTCCGTGAATTCGCTGTCCGAAAATTCATGGGAGAGGCGGGGACGCGGCACGGCGCGCGGACGCCGCAGCAAACGGCCAAGTCCGCCGAAGATGCTGCCGGGACGCGGCGCGCCGGGCTTCACAGCAGGCTCCCCTGTACAGCCGTCCGTCCCGCCTGCGCGGCGGGCGTTTCCGGCAGGACGCCGCGAAAGGTCAGCCGATGCAGCGGGCAGGGCCCGTGCGCCCGCAGCGCGGCATAGTGATCGGCCGTGCCGTAGCCCTTGTGCCGGGCAAAGCCGTAGACCGGCCAGCGCCGATCCAGCGCGGTCATGAGCCTGTCCCTCTGGGTCTTGGCCAGGATGGAGGCCGCGGAAATGGCCGCCTCCGTGGCGTCGCCGTGCACAACGGCCTGTTGTCGGGGCAGGCGGGACGGCGCGTGTCCCTCTCGGGCGAGGGCGCGGCAGAGGTGCTCCGGGGGAAGCGTCTTGTTGCCGTCGATGAGCAGCAGTTCCGGCAGGGGGCCATGACGCCCCAGACAGGCGATGGCGCGGGACATGGCCTCGAAGGTGGCCTGAAGGATATTGACGGCCTCGATGCGGCGCGGCCAGACCATGCCCAGCCCCCAGGCAAGCGCGGTACGGCGGATGAGGGGGGCCAGCGCGTCGCGCTGTCGTTCGCTGAGGGCCTTGGAATCGGCCAGCCCAGGCAGGGAGGCGCTTTCCGGTAGGATGACGGCCGCCGCCACCACAGGCCCGGCCAGACAGCCGCGCCCGGCTTCATCCACTCCGGCGGTGACGTCTGCCGCCGGCAGGACGGCAAGACCCGGCAGCAGGTTCCGGCACTCCGCCTGGCTGGCGGAGGCGGCGGACATCGCGGAGAATGCGGAATCAGTGCGGGGCATGAACCTTCCTCCCTGCCGGAGCGAAAAAGGCGCGGTTGCGCGGCAGGTTGCGCGCGTCATGTCGATCGTACAGAACCGCAACAGCCCGGCAGCCGGACAAGGCGTCCGGGAAACGTCGACAGCGCGTTTTTCTCTCCGTCCCAAACACGAGAACCTCACCCGGCCTTCCGTGGCGGAAGTCCGGGTGAGGTGGAAATGCCGGCATCTCCCGAAACGGGAAGCGTCCGCGATCAGAAGCGGCCGCGGGGCTTGATGCGGGCCGCCTTGCCCTTGAGGGCGCGCAGGTAGTACAGGCGGCTGCGGCGCACACGGCCCTGCGTGACCACTTCCACATGGTCGATGAAGGGGGAGTGCAGGGGGAAGATGCGTTCCACGCCCACGCCGTCGGACACCTTGCGCACCGTGAAGGTCGCGCCGGTGGTGCCGCGCTGCAGACGGATCACATTGCCCTGGAACACCTGGATGCGTTCCTTTTCGCCTTCGACGATACGCAGGTGCACCTTGACCGTATCGCCGGAGCGAAACGCGGGCATATCCATGCGCATATTTTCCATTTCGATTTTCTTGATGATATCCATGCCTCTACTCCTTAGATATCCGCAGCCGCGCCGGCCGCCGGTAAAAAACTGAGGGCTAGTCGTAGTCGCCCAGAATCCTGTCGGCCAGTATGGCGGCCGCGCTTCGCACC
>CALVGJ010000042.1 GCA_944327045.1 uncultured Desulfovibrio sp. | reverse complement strand
GGCCCAGGGGATTGCTCATGAAAATTGTTGTGCTTGGTAATCAGGCCCGTTCCGTGGCCAATTTCTGGAGCGTGCTCATGCGCCGTATGCGGGGGGCTGGGCATGAGGTGATCTGCATGGTGCCGGCGGGCGATGTGGCCACGGAAGGCCGCCTTGCCGCGCTGGGAGCCTGTCCGCCGGATGCGCCCGGCTTTCCGAAGGCCCCGGCCCTGCGGATTGTCAATTATCCGCTGGATCGCAAGGGCCTCAATCCCCTGTGGGATGCCGCCACCTTTGCCTCGCTGTACAAGGCCTTCCTGCTGGAAAAGCCGGACATGCTCTTTGCCACGACCATCAAGCCGGTCATCTACGGCTGCATGGCCGCCAAGCTTGCCGGAGTGGAGCATATCTACGCCACCATCACCGGGCTGGGCTACGCCTTTGAGGCCGACAGCCGCTTCAAGCGCTGCGTGAACAAGCTGAGCGTCTCCCTGTACCGCCGCGCCCTGAATAATGTGGAAGGGGTCTTTTTCCAGAACAGGGACGACCTGGCCATCTTCCGCGAAACGGGCATTCTCGGGCCGCAGGCCCGCGTGCTCATGGCCCGCGGCACCGGCGTGGATACGCGCCATTTTGCCGAAGCTCCCCTGCCGCCCCTGCCCGCCGACGACACGCCGCCCGAGGAACGCCGCATTGTCTTCCTGCTGGTCGCACGTCTGCTTGAAGCCAAGGGCCTGCGGGAATATGCCGCGGCGGCCCGCCAGCTCAAGAGCAAGTATCCGGCAGCGGAGTTCCGCCTGCTGGGCCCTGCCGAAGAGGGGGTGGGCAGCGTGAGCGAGCGGCTTGTCCGCCAGTGGGAAGATCGCTGCGGCATCACCTATCTGGGACAGGCCGGCGATGTGCGTCCTCATCTGGCCGATGCGCATGTGCTGGTGCTGCCGTCCTGGCGTGAAGGCACTCCCACTGCCATTATGGAGGGCATGAGCATGGGCCGCCCAGCCGTGGTGACCGATGTGCCCGGCTGTCGCGAAGTGGTGACGGACGGCGTCAACGGCCGTCTGTGCCGCCTGCGTGATGCCGCCTCCCTGGCCGGAGCCATGGAGCATTTCCTCCTGCACCCGCAGGATATTGCCGTCATGGGGCAGAAGGGACGGCAGCTGGCCTGTGACGAATTCGACGCCACCGTGGTCGCCCGCCGCATTCTGGACGACATGCGCGTGCCGCAGCCGTCCTCGCGCCTGGATGAGATTCGCTAACAAGGAGTCATCATGGTCAGTCGTTATCGCATGGCCTTGCTGCAATGCATGGACCTGCTCTGCATCCTCGTGGCGCTGGGCGTGGTCGGCATGCTTGCCATTGACCCGGAGCTGAGCGTTTTTGACGACTATACCGGCGCATCCCTGTTCACCATCTTCTTTTATATGCTGTTCTTTTATATTCTGGATGCCTACAGCGTGGGCGTCGAGGATTTCCGGGACAGCGTGGTGCGGGTTCTCCTGGCGGGGGTGCTGGCCATCATTTCGTCCGCGACTTCGTCCTATGTCTTTGATCACTGGCGTTTCGACCGGGCAAGCACCGGCCTGCTCTTCCTGATGTCCATGCTTTTCTGTCTGGGCTGGCGTCTGTTCTACTTCCGCAATACGGACAAACTCACCTTTCAGATGCGGGTGCTGCTCGTAGGGGTGGACCGCGCGGGCAAGGTGCGCCAGCTTCTGGCCGAGGGGCTGCCCACGGCACGCATCACCGGTTATGTGGGCGAGCCGGATATGGACCCGGAGGCGGGCCCCTGCCTCGGCGCGCCCTATGACGTGCTGAATATCGCCCGTGAGCGGCGTGCAACGACCATTCTGCTGCTGCCCGATGCGCCCATTGATGACGATATCGCGCATGATCTGCTGGAGGCCAAGCTGCGCGGGCGCATGGTGGTGGACATTCGTTCGTTTTACGAGCATGTGGTGCAGCGTCTGCCCATTTCGCAGATAAACGACGAATGGCTGCTGCAGACCGAGGGCTTTTCCCTGAATACCCGCGGCTCCCTGCGGCGCCTGAAGCGGGCTTTCGACGTGCTGATCTCTCTGGTGCTGCTGGTGCCCGCCGCACCGGTCATGGCCCTGACGGCCCTGTTGATCCGTCTGGAGTCGTCCGGGCCGGTCATTTACCGTCAGGATCGCGTGGGCCTGCATGAGCGGGAATTCACGGTCTACAAGTTCCGCTCCATGCGTACGGATGCCGAAAAGAACGGTGCGGTCTGGGCCAGCGCCAACGACAGCCGCGTCACCCGCGTGGGCAAGTTCATCCGCAAGGTACGCATTGACGAGCTGCCGCAAATCTGGAACATCCTCAAGGGCGACATGAGTTTCATCGGGCCGCGCCCGGAACGCATGGCCTTTGTGACCCAGCTCAAGGAGCACATCCCCTATTACAGCCTGCGGCATACGGTAAAGCCGGGCCTGACGGGCTGGGCACAGGTCTGTTATCCTTACGGTGCTTCGGAGGAAGACTCGCGGCGCAAGCTGGAATACGACCTCTATTACGTCAAGAACATGTCCATCCTGCTGGACATTCACATCATCTTCAAGACTATGGGGGTGGTGCTCTTTCCCAAGGGAGCCCGCTGATACCCCCAGCGCAGGCCCGCCTCCGAACGGAGGCGGGCGCTTTTTTCCCCTCCGCCCTGCCTCGTCCGCCACTGACGGACGGGGACAGATCGCGGAACATCCGGCGCGGCAGCCGCCTGCCGTGCTCCACAAGGACTGGACATGGCATCGCACCTTACCGCGGCAACGGACGCTTCCCTCCTCTCCCTGCCCATCGGGCTCTTTGACTCCGGCATCGGCGGCCTGACCGTTCTGCGGGCCATCAGTGCGCGTCTGCCGCAGGAAAATCTGCTCTATCTCGGTGATACGGCGCGTCTGCCCTACGGTACCAAAAGCCGCGAAACCATTATCCACTACACCCTCAAGGCCGCGCAAAAGCTGGTGGACTGCGGCGTCAAGATGCTGGTGGTGGCCTGCAATACCGCCACAAGCGCCGCCCTGACGACCCTGCGCGAACATTTTGCCCCGCTGCCGGTGCTGGGCGTCATCGAACCCGGCGCGCGGGCCGCCGTGGCTGCAACGCGCAATCGGCATATCGCCGTTATCGGAACGGAGGCCACCATCGCCGACGGCGCATATCAGAAGGCCATTACCCGCCTTATGCCCGACGCTTCGGTGCTGGGGCGCCCCTGCACGCTCTTTGTTTCGCTGGCCGAGGAAGGCTGGTTGAGCGGCCCGGTGGCGGAAGGCACGGCCCATCGGTATCTGGATGATCTCTTTCAACCGCTGGTGACCGCCTCCCGGCCGGATACGCTGGTGCTCGGCTGCACGCACTTTCCCCTGTTTGTGGATGTCCTGCAGCAGGTTGTCGGAACATCGGTGCGTATTGTGGATTCCGCCGCTACCACGGCGGAGGCTGTGGAAAGTGAACTGCACCGTCTGGGACTGGCTCGTCAGGCGGAGTCCGGCACAGAGGGCGAGCGTCGTTTCATGACCACGGATAACTGCAAGCGCTTTGTGCGCACGGCCAGCATATTTCTGGGCCAGCCGCTGCGCCACGCGGAAGTGGAACTCGTCAATCTTTAGGGCCTGTTAACACTATTCACTACTTGTTTTGGGGGGAAGGGGGAATTCCTCGCTCTGCTGTCGATGCCCGACGATGCCCTTTTCCCCGGCTCTTTCCGGGGGCATGGACGGCGAAAAAATTTCCCCTTTCCGTGGACGGCATTCTTGTGGATTCAAGAACCGGTGGCGCATCACTCGGTTTGCCGTGGGAAGCAGGCGGGATGCTCCTGCCGGCTCTTCCGGCTGTGGAAAAATCATATTGCTTGGAAAAACAATTTGTTGCAAATGTAACAAATTGTACATAATGGATTTTGCTTCAGCATGCCGCTGCGGTGCACGCGCAGCGGCAAGGCAACGGACAACGCGCTTTCCGCCGTCTTTACTGCCGATCGTGGCGGCTTTTCCCTCTGATCAACAGCCCTTTTCTACAACAAGTGCCGGATGATGCGACGTTTTTGGGTTGACAGGCAGGGGAAGGCTTCCTTACAACTACACGGTCCGACATCAAGGGGCCGTTGCCCCAAATCCCTCTTTTGGAGAGTGTATATCATGACAAAAGCTGAGCTTGTTGAAAAAGTGTATGCCAAGGCCGGTCTGCCCACCAAGGCCAAGGCTGAGGAAGCGCTGGATGCGGTTATTGCCTCACTGCGCGAGGCCCTGGCTGCCGGCGAATCCGTGACCTTTACCGGCTTCGGCAGTTTCAAGGTTGTGGAACGTGCTGCCCGCAAGGGACGTAATCCGCGTTCCGGTGATGAAATCACCATCCCCGCCGGCAAGGTGGCCAAATTCACCCCCGGCAAAGGACTCAAGGACGCTATCAATTAACATCGCGTACATTGCGGGCAGAAACGGCGTCCGTCCGTCGGCAGACGCCTTTTTTGTCCCTGATGTGGAGGGGTGGCAGAGCGGTTTATTGCGACGGTCTTGAAAACCGTTGAAGGTTCACGCCTTCCGGGGGTTCAAATCCCTCCCCCTCCGCCAAACATATTTCCGTACACCTCCGAAGATGTCCGCAAGGCCTTGAGCTGAGCGGATTTTTTATTTTTAGAACATTTTCAGTTTGAAACGCTTCGCGTTGCAAACCATACGGCAACGGCGTTTGCTGACAGCATGGCGAAACTGTTGCATATTCAGTAAAAAACGCTGCCCGTATCCTGCGGGAAGACGGTTTTCCGCAATGCACGGGCAACGCTCCGCAGCATGCAGCATGACGCATACGGCGCAGGGCCCTGCGTCTTACGCATTCTTCATCTTTTCGATAAACGCATTGAGCTTACGGGCCTCGTCCGCCATAGCCTGTACGGACTGGGCGGCCTGATCCATGGCCGCGGCATTCCGCCCGGCGACCTCATTGATATCCGCAATGGAGCGATTGATTTCCTCGCTGGTTGCGGACTGCTGTTCACTCGCCGCGGCAATGGCCCGCACCTGATCCGCCGCTCCTTCGGCCAGCCGCACAATCTCCTGCAAGGCTTCTCCGGATCGCCCGGCAAGCTCCGTGGCGGCATTGACGCCCTCCACAGAAACATCCACTTGCCGGATGGATTTTTCCGTACTTTTCTGGATGGCGCTGATGGCGCTGCCCACTTCGGAGGTGGAGGCCATGGTTTTTTCCGCCAGCTTGCGCACTTCATCGGCCACCACGGCAAAACCGCGACCGGCCTCCCCGGCGCGGGCAGCCTCAATGGCGGCATTGAGGGCCAGCAGATTGGTCTGGTCGGCGATGTCCGAAATGACGCTCATGATCCGGGTAATGGCCTCCGCATTTTTGCCAAGGTTGGACATGTCTTCCTTGAGCGTCAGGGACATATCGCGCAGGGACTGAATGCTGCCCACCACATCGCTGACAATGCGGGCCCCCTCCTCGGCCTTGTGGCGCATGTGTTCCGATACTTCGGCGGCGCTGCCCGCATTGCGGGCCACG
This sequence comes from uncultured Desulfovibrio sp., assembly GCA_944327045.1. GTDB lineage: Bacteria > Desulfobacterota > Desulfovibrionia > Desulfovibrionales > Desulfovibrionaceae > Desulfovibrio. The sequence goes on along the minus strand of CALVGJ010000042.1, from coordinate 24,988 downwards.
TCCAGCACGGTGGCGTTCATTTCGTTCATGGCCGTAGCTGTTTCCGCCGCCCGTCCCGCCTGTTGCTGCGCCCCGGCGGATGACTGGGCAACCTGCTGCGCCAGATGCCCGGCCGCCGCATTGATGATGCCGGTTGAGGCCTCAAGATGCCGGGCGGCCTCCATCATGCCCTCACGCCGGGCATTTTCGGCCTTGTGGCGTGCTTCTTCGGCCCTGCGAGTTGCCTCCTCAGCCATTGCGGTATGGCGCTGGGCATCCTCGGTTTTCTGCTTGGCTTCGCCGATAAGACGACCCAAGGAACGGATCATGCTGTCGATGCTGTCATGCAGATGCAAGAGCTCGCCGAAGAACCGGCAGTCCTCCACGCGGGCTTCCAGATTGCCTCCTGCCACCTCTCCGGCATTGCGCACCAGCGCATTGAGCGGCCGTACGATGGAGCGCACGACAAGCAGGGCAACGCCCAGCATGAGCAGGGCAATGACGGCGGCGATGATGCTCACGTGCCGCATGGCCGTGTTGCTGCGCTCGTTGATCTCCCGCACCGACTGCATGGCGACCGCCTTCCAGCCGGACTGGGTGGTAAGGATATTGGCCATGTAGGCCTGCCCCCTCGCTTCCACATCCACGACGCCGTTGGCCGTCCGCATGATGACCTCAAGAGCGGGGGTGCGAACATCCTGACCGATGACCTGCCCGACCAGCTTTTCTTCCAGAGGATTGCAGATGATGCGCCCGGTGTCCTCGATGATGAGAAAAAAACCGGTCGAACCGAAACGCATTTCCGCCACCCGGCGCGACAGTTCCGCAAGGGAAATATCAATGCCGACAACGCCGGTAAGACGGCCCTGACTATTCAGCAGCTTGTGGGTAACGGCCACCACCATTTCACCGGTTACAGAGAAGTACGCCGGGGCAAGACCGGATGTGTCCGGGGAGGCCGCACGCCGGCGATACCATTCCTTGGTGCTGAGATCATGGTGGGCGGGGATTTTCATGTCGTCGCAACTGCTGGCGTAGCTGCCGTCGGCATAGCCCACATAAATTTCGAGATAATCGGGATTGGCGCGCCCCATGCGCAACAGCGTTTCGGTAAGGGCCTGGGCCTCAGGAATAAGATCGCTCTGCCGGTAGCGGCTTTCCCGCGGATTGTCCACAAAGCGCGGAAAAATATCCTTGGCATCGGCCAGGCCCGGCAGTTCGGCCACGATCTGCGCATTGTGGCGTGCCGCATCGACAAAACTGGTGATGTTTTCATCCATGAGCCGCAGCTGTTGCCCCGATGCCGTAACAAAATAGCCGCGGGCGTCTTCTCGCATCTGCCAGCCGGTATAACCGATGACGCAGACGGCAACAATGGCGATGCTGCACAGGAAGCCAAGGGTAATGCGAAGTTTGATGGTCATGAAGTTCCATCCCCCCAAGAGAGTGCCCGCCCTCTCCGACGAGCCGGATGGCGCGCGTTCAGCGCGGCGCGGAAAGTCCTCGAAGATTATCGGATTTCAGAAAACAATCTTTAGATGCCGCCCGTGCCGCACCGGCGGAGAGCTGCGGACGCGATACGGCCAAGACGTCAATCAGGTCTCAGGCCTCTGAACATAAAGCATTTTGCCTTTGCAAAAGGCAAAATGCGAGGCGGCAGCACAGCGCCGCCGGCCAAAAGTGAGCGGAAAAACCGCGTTTTTTCCGCGAAACACCAGGGCGTATGGTTTAAAACGCAAAGCGTTTCAAACTAAAAATGCTCTAATTGGCGGCTTTCTATGTGTGTAAAGGGCTTCGCTGAACGCTTGTTGCGTGCTTCATATATCAAAACCACCCGCTATGCGGGTGGTTTCTGCCTTGCGCCTTGGGCGATCAGCTGGCTAAAGCCGTAAAATGAATATGGTCATGGGACAAATGCCCCATGACCATATTTTTTTCCCCTAAGGAAACGGATTACATGGCCGGACGCGCCGCGGCGGGTGCGACTTCCGGCGTCTTCTGCCCGGCTGTCCGCTGAGCCTCAACCAGCTTGTCGCTGTCCACCAGCACAGGGCCGGGGGTTACACCGGGGTCCTGCCAGCCGCCGCCCAGCGCCATGCACATGCCCACCACCGCATAGAGGCGGTCACGCAAGGCGTTGGCCAGCGAAAGCTCGGCATTGAACAGCTGCCGTTCGGCGTCCAGCACGGTCAGGTAGTCGGAATAGCCGTTGTCGTACTGCAAACGGGCAATGTCCACCGCACGGCGCAGGCTCTTCACCTGCGTCTGGTAGCTTTCCACGATGGCGTTGGCCTCACGCTGGGCCACATAGGCCGAGCGAATGTCCGAGAAGGCCTCACCCACCGTCTTGCGGTACGTCGCAATGGCCGCCTTCTTCTGAGCTTCGGCATCCTTGAGATTATACCAGTTGGCCCCGAAGTCCAGCAGCGGCACGCTGGCCGTGGCCCCGTAATTCCACGTCCCGGAAGGATTGGTGAACAGGTGCCCGAAGGAGGCGCTCAGCGTGCCCAGTGCGCCGGTGATGGAGATGGACGGGAAGAACTGGGCGCGGGCTACGCCGATATTGGCGTTATAGGCCATGACGAGGAATTCCGCCGCCCGGACGTCGGGACGCCGCATGAGCAGCTCGGAGGGCAGACCTTCGGGCAGCACGGGCGGCGAGGGCATATGCTCGATGGTGCGGCCGCGCTGGATGGTGCCGTCCATGATTTCGCGCGGCGAGCGGCCCAGCAGCACCGCAAGGCCGGCTTCCGCCGAGTCCACGGACACCATGGCGCTGTGCAGCTGTGAACGGGCCGTTTCCACTTCGGCGCGGGCGCGCTGCCAGTCCAGCTCGGTAATGTCGCCCTGCTGATAGCGGCTCGTGTAGATGGCGAAGGATTCCTCGCGGCTCTTGAGCGTGCGGTTGGCCGTCTCGAGCTGCATGTCCAGCGCCAGCAGCGCAAAATAGCTCTGGGCCGTCTGCCCGGCAATGGACAGGCGCAGGGCTTCGTGACTGAGCAGAGTGTTCATGAGCACGTCCGTCAGCATGGTGCGCTGATTGCGGTACTTGCCCCAGAAATCCAGCTCCCAGGCGGCGCTGAGCGAACCCTGATAGGTGGTATAGGAGCGATCCGCCAGCTTGCTGTAGTTGGCGCTGCGCTCGGAGTTGCTCTGCGCGCCCGCGCCCGCATCGCCCGTCACCAGCGGGAAGAGGGCGGACGTGGCCACTCCGGCCTGCGCCGCGGCGGATTCGATGCGCGCCATGCCTTCGGCAAGGTCAAGGTTATTCTTGAGCGCTTCTTCCACCAGCGCCGTCAGCACCGGATCGTTGAAGCGCTTCCACCAGTCCGTGTACAGCGGCTGGGTCGTCAGGCTCACCTTGCGCCACTGGCTCGGCATGTCGAAGGTTTCGCGCTCGTATTTGGGAGCCAGCGAGCAGCCTCCCAGCACGAACAGTGCCGTCAGGCACGCGGTCAGCACCCGAAAACGGGGAAACGCAATCATATGTCGTCCTCCTCGAAGCGTCCCTTCCCTTCATTGGGGTCGCGCTTGCCCTGCAGACGCAGGGAAACGGACATGATGAACCGGAAGAAGAACGGAATAAACAGGGTGGCAAGGCAGGTGGCGGCCAGCATGCCGCCCACCACGGCGGTGCCGATGGCATGGCGGCTGTTGGCGCCCGCGCCGGAACTGATGGCCAGCGGCACGCAGCCGAGAATAAAGGCCAGCGAGGTCATGACGATGGGACGGAAACGCAGGCGGGCGGCGTGCATGGCCGCCACGTCCAGACTGCGTCCGTCGCGCCAGGCCTCGACGGCGAATTCCACGATGAGAATGGCGTTCTTGGCCGCCAGACCCACAAGGGTGACCAGCGCCACCTGAAAGTACACGTCGTTGGAGAGATCGCGCAACCAGGTGGCCACCAGTGCGCCGAAGACCCCGAAGGGCACGGCCGTGAGCACGGCCAGCGGCAGGGACCAGCTTTCGTACTGGGCGGCAAGAATCAGGAAGACCATGACCAGCGCCAGCACAAAGATGATAGTGGTGTCCGCACTGGCCAGCATTTCCTGCAGGGCGGAACCCACCCAGCCAAGGGCATAGTTGCTGTCCAGCACCTCGGCCGCCACCTGATCCATGGCCGCGAGAGCCTGACCGGAGGAATAGCCCGGGGCGGGGTCTCCCATGAGGTGGGCCGCCGGGAACACGTTGTACCGCTCCATGGTCTGGGGAGCGGTACGCCGCTCCAGCGTCATGACGGCCGACAGCGGCACCATTTCGCCCTGACTGGTCCGCACGAAGACATCCCGCAGGGATTCAGGCAGGAGGCGGTAGTCGGCCTCGGCCTGCATGCGCACCTGGAAGGTTCGGCCGAGGTAGTTGAAGTCATTGATATACATGGCGCCGAAGGAGGCGTTCATGGCCGTGAAGACGTCATTGATGCTGATGCCCATGTCCTTGCAGCGGTCGCGGTCCAGATTGGCATAGAGCTGCGGCGCGCCGGTGGAGAAGAGACTGCGCAGGGAACCGATGGCCGGATAGCGACGGTTGCCGTTCTCGTCCGTGGCCATGGCCGCAGTGACGAACTTGTTGGCCATGGCTTCCAGGTCCTGACTTGTGCCGTCGCCGCGCATCTGGATATAGCATTCAAAGCCGCCCGTGGTGGACATACCGCTGATGGGCGGCGGCGTGAAGCCGATAGTCACGGCCTCGGGCTGCATCATGGTTACGGCCATGACGCTGGCGCTGATGGCGTCGGCGCTGCTTTCCGGCGTCTGGCGCTCGCTCCAGGGCTTGAGCGTGGCAAAGAAGGTGCCGTAGTTGCTCTTGGAGGACATGGAGGTGATGTCCATGCCGTTGATGGACATGACGGTTTCCACCGCCGGGTTCTTGAGCAGATTGTCGGCAATGAGGCGCGTCACGTCGGCGGTGCGGGTCTGCACCGCGCCGTCGTCAAGAATGGCCATGCCGAGAATGTACCCCTGGTCCTCATTGGGCACGAGGCCGCCCGGCACGACCTTGAACAACCAGACCGTGGCTCCGATCATGAGCGCAAAGAGCACAAAAGCCCGCAGGGCGGAATCCTTGATGAAGCGCACAATGCGCACATAGCGGTGGGTGGTCTTGGTGAACAGATAGTTGAAGACCACAAAGGGCTTGGCCGGCTGATGGTCATGGGCATGGGGCTTGAGCAGCAGCGAGCAGAGCGCCGGAGTCAGCGTCAGGGCCACGATGCCAGAGAGCACCACGGACACCGAAATGGTGATGGCGAACTGCTTGTACATCTGCCCGGCCAGACCGCCCATGAAGGACACCGGGATAAACACCGCGCAGAGCACCAGCACGATGGCGATAACCGGAGCCGTCACTTCGCTCATGGCCTTGGCTGTGGCTTCCTTGGGCGGCAGATGCTCCGTGGACATGATGCGTTCCACGTTTTCCAGCACCACGATGGCGTCGTCCACCACGATGCCGATGGCCAGCACCATGCCGAAGAGGGTCAGGGTATTGATGGTGTAGCCGAGGGCGTACATGCCCGCAAAGGTACCGATGATGGACACCGGCACGGCAATGCAGGGGATGAGCGTGGCCCGCCAGCTCTGGAGGAAGACGAACACCACGATGAACACGAGGATCATGGCTTCCACCAGCGTGTGGATAACTTCATTGATGGATTCCATCACGAAGTCGTTATTGTCCACGATAACCTTGTAGGCGATGCCGTCGGGGAAGTTCTTTTCCAGCTCCTTGAGGCGGGCCGTCACCGCATCGCCGGTGGCGATGGCGTTGGCGCCGGGCAGCAGGTAAACGCCCATGGCGCGGGCCTTCATACCGTTCATTTCCGTGCTGACGCTGTAGTCCTTGCCGCCCATTTCGATGCGGGCCACGTCCTTGAGACGCAGCAGGGCGCTGTCTTCGCCGGTACGGACGATGATCTCGCCGAATTCCTCGGGCGAACTGAAGCGGCCCTTGGTGTCGATCTGCCATGAGATTTCGGCATTCCGGGGCAGCGGCGGGTCGCCGAGACGGCCGGGCGAGAACTGCGAGTTCTGTTCCTTGATGGCCGTGGCCACATCGCTGACGGTAAGATTGTACTTGGCCAGCTTGTCCGGCTGGATCCAGATGCGCATGGAATAGTCCATCTGGCCGAACACGGACACGTCGCCCACGCCGGGCACGCGCTTGAGCTCGTCGGCAATGTTCACCTGCATGTAGTTGTGCAGGTAGACTTCGTCATACCGTCCGTCAGGCGAATACAGAGCGATGATCTGCAGCATGGCCGGCGAACGCTTGGTCACGGTCACGCCTTGCAGGCGCACGCTTTCCGGCAGGGTCGTCTGGGCAAGGTTCACCTTGTTGTTGACGTTGACGAGCGCCATGTCCGGATTGGTGCCCAGCGAAAAGTAGACGTTGACCGAGCCCGAACCGGAGCCGGAGGCCGCCGTGGAGGTCATGTAGAGCATGTTTTCCACGCCGTTGATGTTCACTTCCAGCGGAGCCAGCACGGTGGCGGCGATGGTTTCCGCCGAGGCGCCGGGATAGTACACGGAAACGTTGACCGTGGGCGGCACGAGTTCGGGATACTGGGCAATGGGCAGGGCCTTCATGGCCAGAGCGCCCACCAGCGTGATGACGATGGAGATGACCGACGAAAGGATCGGCCGTCGCAAAAAGAGATTGGGTTTAGCGGAGGCAGCCATAGCGCATCACCTACTGGGCGGCCTTTTCCGCGTTGTCGTCCTTGCCGGCCTCCTTGCCGTTTCCGGCAGCGGCTTTCTGCTCACCGGCCTTCTGCCCCTGCGCGCCCGGCTCCTGCGGGGTCACGGGCTGACCGGGACGGGCCTTGATGAGACCTTCGCTGATGATGACCTCACCGCCCTTGAGGCCGGAGTCCACAAGGTACATGTCTCCGATGGTCTCGCTGACCGTCACGGGCAGGGACTTCACGATGTTGTTTTCACCCACGGCCAGCACGAAGGAACCCTTCTGCGTAATGAGCAGGGATTTCTGCGGAATGAGGATGGCATTGACCAGCACATCGCCTTCCATGAAGATGCGCACGTACTGACCGGGCATGATGGAGCCCGTGGAGTTGTCGAAGGTGGCGCGGGCCTTGATGACCCCCGTTGTGGGCTGCACGCGGCTGTCGATGAAGTTGATGACTCCCTCCACCGGGCTCATGCTGCCGTCCAGCAGACGCAGGCGGGCCTTGTAGACATTGTTTTCCGGGAAGCGCAGACGCCCTTCCGCCGCCAGCTGCTGACGGCGCATGCGTTCCGGCGCGGCGATGGAAAAGTCGATGTACATGGGATCGGTCTGTTCCACATAGGTGAGCAGGGAATTATTGCTCACCAGGTTGCCCGGCGTGTAATTTTCCTTGGAGCTGTAGCCGGAGACCGGCGAAACCACCTGACAGTAGTCCAGATTGATCTTGGCTTCGCGCAGGGCCGCGCGGGCGCTGTCGTAGGCGGCGCGGGCGTTGTCGCGATCCTTCTGGGAGACGGCGTTCTTCTCGTACAGGGGACGGATGCGCTGCCACTCGCGGGAGGCGCTGTCATACTGGGCCTGAGCCTGCTGCACCTGCGCCTCGTACTGGTCGCGTTCGATCTGGAAGAGCAGCTGCCCTTCCTTCACGAAAGCCCCTTCATCATAGAGCCGTTTCTCGATGATGCCCTGCACCCGGGCGCGCACTTCCACGGAGCGCGAACCGGATGCCTGCGCCTGATACTGGGCAGTCCACGGGCGATCCTTGGCTTCCACATGAAAAACGCTTACAAGCGGCCCCTTGCCGCCCTGGCGCACCTGCTCCTCTTCGCCCTTGCAGGCGGCAAGCTGAACAAGCACAAGAAGGGCAAGCGCCACCGAAAACATGTTACGCGTACGCATTCAAAACTCCATAAGCGGTTTCCCGCTTTTCGCAGTGGTTGCCGCCACAGGCGGACACAAAAATGAAGGCGCGGCCGCAAACGACAAACGGTCGTGCGGAGCATGTCGTTTTTTGTCGCGTGCAGCCCAGTTTTCCCCGGCGGCAAATGCCATGAGCGGCATGTCGCATACCTTGTGAGGGAGAACAAACTGTCGAAAAACATACTTTCGGCGTTTGTGTCAAGAAAGGCGACGGAAACGTCGCCTCTTTGCACCCCCCTAAAAAGGTAAATTATTTCAATATGTTAAAAATACGTATGTTTTTTTCGTAACTAGCTGTTTTTATTGATAAATATTTTTCACTCTCATCCGGCTACTCGTCAGCGGCATAGATGCCCGAAGCGGCAAGCCGGGTATGCTGTGCGGCAAGCCGGATGAAGATGCACCACCAGAGCGCGTTCTTGAGAACCTGCGTACGATTCCGCCGCCGGGGGGCCATGCTGGGACGCATGGCGCTCAGCTCCAGAGAATGTTCGCCGCCGCTTTCGCTCATATAGGTCACGCGCAGTTCAACACGCTGCATGGCGTTCACCTGATCCGGCGGATACTGGCTCAGCAGCCTGGAGGACAGGTCCGTGGCCTTGGCGGTGCTGGTGGGCATGTCGGAAGCATTCTCGTGGATATCCTGAATCTGACCGTCAATGATCAAGTCCACGGAGGTCACGTTGCACAGATTGATCTTGCCGCGCCCGGCTTCAGCATGCTGGCGCACGACCCGGTAATAGAAGCCGCCCATTTCCTCGGAAACGCCGATGACCACCGTGCTTTGATCCGCGCCTGAATAGACGCCGATCTGGGCTGTCATGCGGGTGTCGTCCGCGATTTCCGACTTGATGGAGGCGATGAGCCGCCGCTGCAGCAGCAGACGGCGCCTCGCTTCCATATAAATAAGGGCAACGGCACTCAAGAGAAGCAGGGCAATAAAAAGCTGGACCACGGGAAACTCCTTCGCAAAAGAAACGGGGGGCCGCCCGGTGTGAAGCCTGCGGCCGGGCGTCTGTCAGTCGTCGATGCGCAGGCGCTGCAGGGTTCCGGCACGGGCGGCCAGCAGTTCGGCCACCACGGACACGGCAATCTGCTGCGGCGAGTCCGCCCCGATGGGCAAGCCGATGGGGCAGCGCACGCAGGCCAGCTCCGCGTCGGGAACGCCCTCCTTGCGCAGCGCGGCGTAAACGCCTTCCTTCTTGGAATGGCTGCCAATCATGCCGATATAGAAGGCATGGCTTTCCAGCGCCTGCACCAGCACCTCACGGTCGAAACTGTGGCCGCGCGTCATGATGGCGACATAATGCCGCCTGCCGATGCCGCAGGCACGTACAAGATTGGCAAAGGCCTGCAGCACAAAGCAGTGCCGGGCCATGGGAAAGCGCTCAGGCGAGGCGAACTCCGCCCGATCATCCACCACATCCACCACGAAACCGCAGGCATGCGCCAGCGTGGCCACTTCCAGCGACACATGCCCGCCCCCGCACAGCAGAAGCACCGGCGGCGTATCCAGCGGCTCCATATAGACGCGCGCCACCGTGGCGTCCACGATGCCGGCCTTGCCCTTGCGCTTGTCCAGCAGGGCACGGGCCGGGTCCAGCCCGATGATGACGTTGGGCGTTTCCGCCGGTATGGCCGACACGTCTTTTGTCCTGCCGTCGGGCAGGGCCTCGGGCTGCCGCTCCAGATAGAGGACACGCCGCGGCAGGCTCTCGCGCGTGACATCCACCGACCAGATGCCGTCAATGCCCTGATCCAGCGCACGCTGGGCCTGCCGGAACAGCGGCGCCTGCGCGGCAGACAGACTTTCGCAGAGCACTTCCATACTGCCGCCGCAAATCATGTCCGTGTCGGCGCTGCCGTCCATGCTGCACTGATGGCAGGCGGAAAGGCCGCTGGCAAGACACTGCCGGGCCATGTTCAGCGCAGCGGCTTCCAGTGCGCCGCCACCCACGGTTCCCAGCAGGCCCTCCGACGTCAACAGCGCCCGCGTGCCCGCTCCGCGCGGCGCGGAACCTTCGCGGCTGATCACGGTCATGAGAACGGCCTGCTGCCCGGCCTCCAGCAAATCGGCAATACGCTGTTCCAGCCCCAGCGGGCTGCTCAACGGCGTGATGCGGGGCGGGGCGGGCGGCGTTGCGGCCGCGGCATTGCGTTTGCCGTCCCGGCGTTTGCTGTCATCGGGCTTTTGCTTCCTAGGCATGGTCGTCCTCCTTCACATAGCCGCACCCCTTGACGGGGCAGATGATTTTCATTCCGTCACGCGACTTCTTTTCCACCAGATAGGGAGAACCGCAGCGCGGGCAGGCCTCGGGGACGGGCCTGTCCCAGATCGCGAAGTCGCACTTGGGATACTGATCGCAGGAATAGAATATCTTGCCGCGTTTGCTGCTCTTTTCCACAAGTCGCCCCTCGCCGCAACGCGGGCAGAGCACCCCGGTGGAAAAGGGCGCGGCATAATCGCAGTCGGGATAGCCCGTGCAGGCGATGAAGCGGCTGCCGGTACGCGAGCGCTTGATGACGAGGTCCTTGCCGCAGCGCGGACATTCGCCCACCTTTTCCAGCTCCGGCTTCTGCGGGGCGACGATCTCCACATCGCCATCCGCATTGCGCTGGAAATTGCTGGTGTAGCGGCATTCGGGATAGCCGGAGCAGGCCAGAAACTGCCCGGCCTTGCCGAATTTGATGACCAGCGGCTTGCCGCAGTCGGGGCAGGTCAGGTCCGTGGGAATGCCGCCCTTGACGGACTGCATGTTCTTGGCCGCCGCCGCCAGCGTGGGATTGAAGTCATCGGCAAAATGGTGCAGCAAGTCCACCCACTGTTCCTTGCCTTCCGCCACCTTGTCGAGCCCTTCTTCCATACTGGCGGTAAAGCCCACGTCCATGAGCCGCCCGAAATGCTCCACAAGCTGCTTGCAGACGATGCGGCCCAAATCCGTGGGAATGAAATGCCTGTCCTGCAGGCTGACGTACTCGCGATCCTGCAGGGTGGAAATGATGCTGGCATAGGTGGACGGCCGCCCGATGCCGCGCTCTTCCAGTTCGCGCACGAGGCTGGCTTCGCTGTAGCGGGCCGGGGGCTGGGTAAATTTCTGTTCCTTTTCCAGCTTGTCGAGCGTGATCTCCTGCCCCGGCGTCAGGGCGGGCAGCTCGCAGTCCGCCTCGTCCTTGCCGCGGGGCATGACCGCCAGAAAGCCCGGAAAGAGCAGGCGCTCGCCCTTGGCGCGCCACTGGCTCGGCCCGCAGGCAATGAGGGCCGTCGTGTCGTGGAAACGCGCCCCGGCCATCTGCGAGGCCACGAAACGCGACCAGATCAGCCGGTAGAGGTTGTACTGATCCGGCGGCAGATGGCCCTTGAGGCTGTCCGGCGTAATGTTCACATCCACGGGGCGGATGGCTTCGTGGGCATCCTGCGCGCCGCTCTTGGCCTTGTAGACGCGGCTCCTGGCCGGCAGATAGTCCTTGCCCCAGGTGGCGGCAATGAAATCGTGCGCCGCCGTGCGGGCCTCGTCCGCAATGCGCGTGGAGTCGGTACGCATATAGGTGATGAGCGCCGTGATGCTGCCGTCCTCCATTTCCACCCCTTCATACAGGCGCTGCGCAATATTCATGGTGCGCTTGGCCGTGTAGGAAAGGCGCTGGTTGGCCGCCTGCTGCAGGGTGGAAGTGATGAAGGGCGGCTGCGGCGCGCGCTCGCGTTCCTTCTGCTCCACGCTTTCCACACGCCAGGGCTGGCCGCGCAGGGCCGTTTCCAGAGCCTGCGCCGCCTCGGCATGCGGAATGACGGCCTTCTTGCCGTCCAGCTTGTGCAGCTCCGCCCGGAACGGCGGCGGCGTCTCCCCCCGCAGATACGCGCGGAACTGCCAGTATTCTTCCGGCACAAAGACGTCCCGCTCGTTCTCCCGCTCCACAATGAGCCGCAATGCCACGGATTGCACCCGCCCGGCGGAAATGCCGCGCTTGATGGTCTTCCAGAGCAGAGGGGAAATCTTGTAGCCCACCAGCCGATCAAGCACCCGTCGTGCCTGCTGGGCCTCGAAAAGGTCCCGGTTGAGGGCGCGGGGATGGGCCAGGGCGTCCTTGACCGCCCGCGCCGTGATCTCGTTGAACTGGATGCGCTTGATGTCCTTGGCCTTGTCGCTGATGAGTTCGGCCACATGCCAGGCAATGGCCTCCCCTTCCCGGTCGGGGTCGGGCGCCAGATAGACCGTATCCGCCTTGCCCGCGGCGGTACGCAGCTCATTGACCACATTTTTCTTGTTATCAATGACCTGATACTGGGGGGCGAAATCGTTGGCTTCATCCACGCCCAGCGAGCTGGAAGGCAGATCGCGCACATGGCCCACACTGGCCAGCACCATGTACTGCGGCCCCAGAAATTTCTTGATGGTCTTCACCTTGGCGGGTGATTCCACGATAATCAGCTCTTTGCCCATGCGAATGCTCCCTCTCCGGTTTCGCAGGCGAGAATACGGCAAAACGCGCCAGCGTCAAGAGTCCGGCGCGTGCCCTGCCGACGCGGGCGGCCACTCCCGCCCCTGCCCGGAGCAGCCGGGAAGGCGCAACGGCAGCCCCGCCGAAGATCGGTCATCCTCCATCCTGTCCTCTGCATGCCTCACAAGTATTCTGGTTACTTCTTTCTGCAGCCTCGCGCAACAGGGGAAGCGCCGCCCCGTCCGGCCAGACGCGCCGCAGAGCCCGGTGGACAACTCTTTTACCTTCTTGTATAAAAAATTAGTTTCGTCTCCTGAACGCACCGTTCGAATACCCGCCAAAGGAGAACGCCATGCCCGCGTGTGTGCGAAAATATGCCTGCCTTCGTCCGTTCCTCGCCCTGCTGACGGCATGTTGCTGCCTGTTCCTGCCGGGATGCGGAACCAAACTGCCGGACAGCGGTTCCCTGCCGTCAGTGGCGGTAGGGGAAGACACGCCTTTTTATCTGGAGGTCTCGACGGAAGACATTCAGAAAAAGGGCTTGCGCGCCGAGGGCCTTGCCCCCGCCATCGAACAACAGCTCCTGAGCGTGGACGGCATGAAGCTCGCCGACAAGCCCGGCCCCGGCACGCTGGCGGTGCGCGTGGACGTGCGGGAAGTCTATCAGGCGGGCAAGGTGCGCAAAAACTATCTGAAGAGAGCGGGAAAAGTCATGGCGGGCGCGGTGGTGGGAGCCCTGGGAGGGGCTCTTTTCGGCGCGACTCAGGTGTTCGACCATTGCTGCTGCGGAGATTCCTCCACCTTTTTGCTCAGTACCACCGCGGGTGCGCTTGTGGGGAGTGTGACGGGAGCAGCCTTGACCATGGACGACAGGGACCCGGGAGAAATATGGGCAATGCGGGCCGGTGTGGGCATAGCCTGGGACGAGACGCCGGATACGCTGGAGGAAATTGTCGTGAGTACCGGAACCGACGGCGTCAGCTCCCGCGAAGAGGCCGTGGACAAGCTTGAAGGCAAACTGGCGCAGCGCATCAACGACGCCATCTCGGTCCGGCCTTCGTCATAGAGCATTTTCCCTTTGAAACGCTTTGCGTTTCGAACGGAAAATGTCCCAGAAGCGGAACGAGAACGAGGACACCATGAGACATGCTTTCATCCCCCGATGCGGCGGCATACGCCTGCTTGCGGCACTGCTCCCGCTCTGCATCTGCCTGTGGCTGGCAGGCTGCGGGACCAAACTGCCGGACAGCGGCTCCCTGCCGTCTGTGACGGTGGGAGAGCATACGCCTTTTTATCTGGAGGTCTCGACGGAAGACATTCAGAAAAAGGGCTTGCGCACCGACGGCCTTGCCCCCGCCATCGAACAACAGCTCCTGAGCGTGGACGGCATGAAGCTCGCCGACAAGCCCGGCCCCGGCACGCTGGCGGTGCGCGTGGACGTGCGGGACATCTATCTGGCGGGGACGACGGGCAAAAACTACCTGAAGACCGCGGGAACCGCCATCGGGTCCCTGATAATAGGAGCGGTGGTGGGAGGTGTTGCGGGCACCCTGTACAGTCTGGATAAGGCCCCCTGCTTCACCTTCATTCCGGGCGCTGTTGCGGGCGCGGTTCTGGGTGCCGGGCTGGGCGTGATTATCGGTACGGACGTTTCGGATCCGAAAGAGATTTGGGCCATGCGCGCCGGAGTGGGCATGGCCTGGCACGTCACGCCGGATACGCTGGAAGAAATTGTCGTGAGCAGCGGCCCTGACGGCGTTGCTTCGCGCAAGGACACCACAGGCATACTTGAGCACGAACTGGCGCGACGCATCAGCGAGGCTATCACGCCCCTGCCGTCGCCCGGCCCAAAGTAAGCGGAAAAACCGCGTTTTTTCCGCGAAACGACAGGCCGTATGGTTGGAAACGCAAAGCGTTTCAAACGGAAAATGCACGAGAAGCGGAACGAGGACGAGGACACTATGAGACACGCTTTCATCCCCCAATGCGGCGGCATACGCCTGCTTGCGGCACTGCTCCCGCTCTGCATCTGCCTGTGGCTGACAGGCTGCGGTGCGCGCCCGGACAGCGGCACCCTCACCCCCACGCGCGTGGACGAAAATACGGCGTTCTATCTGGATATTTCGGGCAAGGGCGTCAATGCCGACGACCTCAAATATACCATCATGGGCTATATCCAGAGCGATGCCGGTCTGAGCATGGCCGATGCCCCCGGCCCGGACGTTCTGGTGATTCGGGTGGACGTGCGGGAGATTTTCGCCGCCGGTTCGTCCAGCCTGGACGCCCGCGAGACGCTGGGGACAACGGCCACCGGCGTCATGCTGGGCACACTGGTGGGCGGTCTGGCCGGAGGCCGGAGCGGCGCGCTCATCGGCGCGGGCGTCGGCGCGGCTACCGGTGTCGGCGTCTCGGCGCTGGACAGCAGGACAAAGACGACCTGGGCCATGCGCGCCGGGGTCGGCATGGCCAGAGGCAAGACGCCCGACACGCTGGAGGAACTTGTCGTCAGCGCCGACGGCGTCAGTTCGCGGGAGGAGGCCCTGCCCGTCCTGCAGGACAATCTGGCCCAGCGCATCAGCAAATCCATTACGACCAGCGGCGCCAAGGCCGAAGCCCACGGGGAGTGATGCCGCATGCCCTTCCGCCTGACCGTCCATCCGGGAGGAATCTTCATGCAGCTTTGTCGTCTACGGAAACATATCGTCCCGCGCTCCCTAGAGCGGATTCGCAGGGAAGCTGTGTCCCATTTCCCTGCTGACGCTGCCCTCACCCCACGGAAAAAGCGTGGTTTTTCCGTGTGTTCGGTTGCGGGTAGTCGCTCTCGCGACTACCAGAGCAATCCACATTTTCAATGTGGAATTGCTCTAATCACACAGAGCGCGGGACGACATGTCGTCAGCACCGGAGAGCCTGTGATCCCCCGCCTCGCCCTCATGAAATCCCTCGGGAAACGGATCATATGCCTGTTGCTGGCGGGCATGCTGTTTTCCACGGGCTGCGCCGGTCGGCTGGACAAGGGGGAAGTGACGCCGCTGACCGTGAAAGAGGAAGAGCGCTTTTGCCTGGAGGTCAGGGGATGGCATCTTGACGAGGAGAAATTCCGCTCCATCCTTGATCAGGAATTGCGCGACAACGACTTGCCGGGGCTGGTCGATGCCCGCCCCGATGTCGTCGTGATCCGGGTGAAGGAAGAGGAATTTTTCGAGGTATCCTGCCGTCCCCTTTCCGGCGATACCCTGTTGCGCCCGTATGAGGTGGCGAAGGGCTTCATGGATCTCGATCTTTCCGGCTTGAGGGGCGGTTTCGGCAGCGGCAGCCTGTCCAGCGGCGGAAGCCGCAGCAGCAGCGGCGGCGGCGACAGCATTCTCGACACGCCCGTCAAGGGAGCCCTCGCCGTTGCCCTGGGCCTCACCGGTGGAGTCGTCCTCATGGTGAGGGACTTTTTTCCCCAGCCCACCTGGAGCATGCGGGCAAGCGTGAGCATCGGGCGCGGCGAAGCGCCGGGCGAGGAAAAGATTCTCCTTGTCAATTCCGGCAAGATGGAACGGGAAAAGGCCTTGCCCATCCTGTATGAAAAACTGGCGGAGCGCATCTGCGAGGCGCTGGAGACCGAGCCGGCTCCGGCCTCGTAGGAAGCGGCACGCTGCCCGCCTTCCGCAACGCGGCCCTTTTCCGTGCGCGGTGAGACGGTGGACAGGCGATGCCCGCTTCAGGTATAGCAGCAAAAACGCCCAACAGGACACATCGATGAGCCTCTCTTTTTTCCTTTGGCTTGGGACGGCCTGGCTCGTTTGTTTCCTTTGCCGGAATATCCTGTGGCTGAATAAAAGAACCATCTTGCTGATGCCTGTACGGCGTGAGGACATTTTCCTTCTGGAGGTGTCGGGCGACGATCTGGATGATGCCTTCAAGGTCGATCTTGAGGATGCCCTGTGCACAAGAGGACTGCTGCACGTCGCGGAAGCAGCCGGACAGGAAACCGTCGTCCTCCGCGTGAAGGAGAAGAAGCTGGCGCGCACGTTCTATTTCGGCCTCTCGAGGAACTGGCTCTTTTACCCCCTGCTCGCCGCGGAGACATGCAACAGACTTGCCGATCTTATCCATGATTTGCTCGGCATCTTCCGCGCCCGCTCTCCCCGTGGATCGGTTTCCGTCACGTTCTGCAATCTGCTGGGGGGTATCTTGGGGGTGTTGTGTATGATGGTGGAATTCCTCCCCAAGTCCGCATGGGGCATCCATGTCTCCGTCGGCATCGAACGCGGCGGCGCAGCGGAAAAACGACGGCGCATCTCCGTCAGCGAAAACGATCCGCGGGTTGACCGGAGCTTGGCTATGGAGCTTCTGCGGAAAAGACTCGCAAGACGCGTCTGCGAGACGCTGGCGGTTCCGCCCCGCCCCTGACGGCCGAATACGCCGCACAAAATGGATAGTGCTGATGAAACAGGTACGAAATTCCCTCGTATTGTTGCTGTTTGCCTGCCTGCTGCTCTCCAGCGCCTGCGTGAAGCAGTCCGCCCGGCAGGCAGGCCCTCTGGATGTCTACCGCAACGGCAAACTGGACGAAGCCGGAACGGATATCGCCGACGTGGCCTTTGTCAGCGTGCGGGACAGCACGACGCTGGTAGGGAATCTGCACGGCGAAATCGAGCGCCGCCTGCGGACGCACGGCATACAGCTGACCGGGAATCCCAGTCAGGCGGGCTACATTCTCCAGATTTCCGTCCTGGCCTGCGAGCCTTCCTCCACGGACAACCTCAAGAAAAGCGTGGATGCCGGTTACGGCGCTCCCGTCACCCTGTCGGGCAAGGGACATACGGCACTTGTGACCGATGCCCTGCTGGTGCTGCGCCGGGTTCCGCGCGCCGGCAAGAAACAGGCCCTGCAAAGCATCTCCAACCGGCAGGCTGTGGCCAGCAGCCAGATGCGGCTCGGCCTCCAGGCCCGCAAGGACTTGGATACCACCAAAAACCTGCCTCCCGACGTGGGCGGCACGCTGGCGGCGGAGATATGCACCCCCATCCTGCATCATGCCGCCGGAACGGAAGACCCGCACGCCGAGCAGGCGCCTGCCCAAAAGGACGGGAAAAAAGCCGCCGCCAAAAAATAATCCGGCAGGGCGTATCCTCCGCCCCCGGACAGAACATTTTCCCCGGCCCACCCCGCCGGGGAAAACTGTCTTTCCGCCACGCCTCGCGCGGATTCACTTTGACGTTTCAGGGACTGTTGGGGCCTGACGTTTTGCCGCTCACTTTTGGCCGGGCGGCGCTGTTCTCCTGAAATTATTGTATAATTTGTATTTACACCCCCTAAGACGAAAAGGCGCTTTTCAGTCGGCGGTTGCCCGCAGAAAATGCGTGCCGAAACGCCGCCCCCGCTTGACGATGCCGTCCGCCAGTCCGGCCCGTTCCAGCAGCATGAAGGCAAAGGTGCAGTTGCAACTGTGCCCGGCAGGATTGCGTGCCGCCGAGTCAAAGGAATTGTCGAAGGCCCTGAGATTGCCCGTATCCACAAAGTTACCGCAAAATTGCCGGTAGGCTCGATAAAAGATGTCCCATTGCAGGATCATGACGCTTTTTCCCCGGCGGTAGCGGACTCCCTTGTCCTCAATCCTGGTGATGGTTGATGTGCCGCCGCCGGGATTGGGCAGCACATCCCCCACGGCAATCCCACCCTCTATCCGCTGTCTGAATACATCGAATTCCATACCCTCTCCTTTCGCCGGACTGCCGCCGTTTCGGCAAGGCATGTCGGCTTCTTGACGAGCGTTCCCTCCCTCCCTTGTCACACTGCCGAAAAACAGTCAACAATACGATACAACATACTGTAATTCATTATAAAAATATCAAAAGCACGTTTTTTGCAAACCCTCTCGCGCCGTGTCATCTTTTTACAGGAAGCGGCGCGGCTATTTTTCGGGAGGGAGAACATGACCAATTCTTTGCCGCATATCCGGCCCCCTATGGAGAAGCAGAGCAGCCTCTCCCTGACACAGGGGCGCAAGTCCGCCGACGCCGATACCTTTGCCGCCATGCTCCAAAAGGAGACAAAGGGCGCTCCCGATCCGGCGCAGTCCGCCGCCGCTGGTTCCGGCTCGGAAAAGACCTCGTCGCAAAAGGATTCCGCCGGGGACGCCGAAAAGGACGCGTCCTCCTCCGGCAAGGAAGCCGCCGCGGCGCGTCCTCCCCTGCCGGGACTGCCGCTGCACGGACGCGGCCTGTCGATCTTTCACCGCTCGGCGCTGGCAGGCCGAAGCCCCAGCGAGGTCATGCAGGGGCAGCTTTTCTCCGAAGCCTCGCAGGACATCAAGCGCACGCAGGCGCTGGAGGGCTTCATGCAGACGCTGGAAGGCGGTGGCGACTCTCCCCTTTCCAGCGCCCAGAATTTCAATATTGCCCGTCAGTTGCCCGGTCTCAGCCTTTCCATGCGGGATCAGAACGTCATCCGCGAACTGAGCAGCGACGATTACGTCCGCACCCACAATCCGTCCGATGCCGCATCAGCGCGGGGACGGCGACGGAGCACCCGCAAGCGCCACAGCCGCGAAGCCGGATACGGCAAGGAGGAAATCGGCTCCCTGTCCGCCCGGTTTGAATCCGGCAAGGCGGGCATCTCCGCCATCGGCTACGACAGCAAGGGCGGCACGTCCTACGGCAAATACCAGATTGCATCCCGCGTGGGCAGTATGGATGCCTTTTTGTCCTTCCTTGACGGAGAAGCGCCGGACATCGCGCAGCGCCTGCGCCGTTCCGGGCCGGCCAACACCGGCAGCCGTCAGGGCGCCATGCCTGACGAGTGGCGCGCCATTGCCGCCGAGCAGCCGGATCGCTTCGGCAGCCTGCAGGAATCGTTCATCCGGGAAAGCCATTATGACCCCGCCGTGGCGGGCATTACCGAACGCACCCGCCTGAACATGAATGAGCTGTCCCCCATCATGCGGGAAGTCATCTGGAGTACGGCCGTGCAGCACGGGCCGCGCGGGGCGGTGCGCATCTTTGAGCAGGCGGATGCCGCCACCAGCGGCACCGGCAAGGGCAAGAAATACGAGCGCAGCCTCATTTCCCATGTTTACGACATTCGTTCAGGCCAATTCGGCGGGCACTCCGCAGGCATACAGGCCTCGGTACAAAACCGCTTCAAGGAAGAGGAAGCCATTGCCCTGAACATGCTGGACGGCACCGGCACCCGGACAGCCTGAGCCGCCCTTTCCGAAACATGCCGGGGAAGGGGAGCGCATGCCTTCCCTTCCCCGCAGGGCATGGCGGGCACAAGCGCCGTCCGCCGCCGTCGGCGCCTCATCTTCCGCCTGAATGCCGCCGCGGGCCTGTTCCTTCATCCGTCAACCTGCCGTCCCGTCCGTCCCGCCCCGCATGAGCGTAGATATCCTCTTTCTGAACCTTACCCGTTTCGGCGACCTGCTGCAAAGCCAGTCGCTGCTTGAAGATTGCCGACGCGCCGGGCTGCGGGCCGGGCTGGTCTGTCTGGACAACTTCGCATCCGCCCTGCCGCTGCTGCGCTCGCTTTCGGCGGCCTGGCCCCTGCCGGGCGCGGACATTCTCCGGCGGCTGGACGGCAAGGGGCCCGGCGGGAGCTGGCATGACGCTCCTGCCCTGCTGCTGGATTTTGTGGAGCGTCTGCGCCGGGAGGCCGCGCCGCGACATGTCGTCAACCTGACGGCCACCCTGCCCTCCCGCCTGCTGGCCTCTCTGCTGGCCCCGTCCCCGGAGGCCGTCACCGGTTTTGTGCTGGATCGCGAGGGCTTCGGCTTCTGCCGGGGCAACTGGGCCGCCTATCTTTGCGGCAGCACGCTCAAGCGCTGCAATGCCCCTTTCAACATGCAGGACATGTTCCGCATGGCCGCCCGCCCCGCCATCCGCGCGCTCGGCCACCCCGCCCCCGTCGAAGACGCCGCCTGCGGAGGACGTCTGCTGCCGCCCGAGGATGAGGCCTGCGGGCAGGCCGCCCGTCTGCTTGCCGCCGCACCGGAAGGCTGTCGCGGTTTCGTCGGCCTGCAGCTCGGCGCCAGTCATCCGGCTCGCCAATGGCCGCAAGCATCCTTTGCCCAGGTGGGCGATGGTCTGTGGCAGGCGGCACGGCTATGCCCCGTGCTGCTGGGAACGCCTTCCGAGAAATCGCTGGCCCGCGCCTATGCCCGGCAGGCCCGCGGCCCGTTCCTCGATGCCGTGGGCGCCACCAGCCTGCCCGTTCTGGCCGCGCTGGTTGCACGGCTGCGCCTGCTGGTGACCAACGACACCGGCACCATGCATCTTGCCGCCGGACTGGGCATCCCCTCGCTGGCCATCTTTCTGGCCACGGCCCAGGCCTGGGATACCGGCCCCTATCTGGAGGGCTGCTGCTGCCTTGAACCCGCCCTGCCCTGTCATCCCTGCGGATTCCGGCAATTCTGCCCGCATGACGGCGGCTGTCGCGAATGCATTTCCGCACGCACGGTTTTGCGGCTGGCGCTGGGCTGGCTGAACTCCGGCCGCTGGGAAAGCAATGTGGACGACAGTCTGCGGCAGGAAGCCCGCATCTGGCTGACTACGCGGGATGCCGACACCGGATTTGCCGATCTCGTCTGTCTGAGCGGACACGAATATGAGGATCGCAGCCTCTGGCTGCGTCTGCAACGCCGCTTCTGGCAGCAGTTGCTTGACGACATGGACGACGCCCCCGTCCCGCCAGCTCCCGCATGGTCCGCGGAATTTTTTTCCGCCGCCAGAGCATCCGCCACTACCCGGGAACTGCTGCCCCTTCTGCGCGAAACGCAGCATTTTCTTGCCGCCATGCCTGATCAATGCCGTCTGGCCGCAGTGCATCCCCGTATGGGACAGCTTCTCCTGCGCGCCTGCGACCACATCCAGCGTCTGCTGGAAGGCAGGGACGAGCTGGCCTCCCTGGGCTATTTCTGGCACGAGGCGCGCCAGGCCCGCGGCGACGATCTGAACGCGCTGGCCGGGCTGGCCGAAACACTTTCCCGCCACCTCGAGGAGCTGAACGCCCTTCTTTCGCCTTGATAAGGTACGCTTTTTGCTCTATCCTCTCCAAGCCCTGACGGGGAAATTTTTGCCGATACATCCCGCCTTCCGACGGGAGCTCCTACTTTAGTGATGCGAGGAGGTTTTATGATTATTGTGGACGGCCGTAACAGCGGCAAGGAAATTTCCAACTTTGCCAACCTCGAGGAAATCCTCGTGGACGTCATGGAAGGTGAAGGCATGGAAAATCGTGTGGTCACCGACGTTCTGGTGAACAACGAGCAGTTTTCCGAAATCTATCCGCATCAGGCCGAAGATATTTCCACCGCCTCCATTACTTCCGTGGAAGTGCGCTCCATCGAGGCCTCGGAAATGGCGCTGGCCATTTCCGGCGAAATGGAAAAGGTCACTCTCATGATGGAAAAAGCCGCGCATGAGATTGCCCGCCTTTTCCGCGAAGCCTCCAATACGGATGCGCTTGAACTGCTGCAGGACCTGCTGGATGTCAACCGTGACTTCATGAGCATGCTTGCGCTGCTGCGTACCCATTACCTCAAGGGGCCCAAGACTGCCGAGTTCAACATCCGGGAGGAAAAATTTACCGACCTGCTCTCGGAAATGACCGAAGTCTTTGAAAGCGAAGACTGGATTCTGCTGGCCGACCTCCTCGAATACGAATTTGCGCCCCTGTGCCTTGAATGGCGTACCACCAGTCAGCATGTGCACAAGGCCATGCAGGAACAGAACGCCTAGCCATCGGGGGGAACCATGTCACGCTCTCTGGAGTTGCTGGATCAGGCCTTTCAGCTGGGACGTCTGGAACGTGAGGCGCTGCGCGGCAAAAATTATGATCTTGCCGTGGAACTTTCCGAACAGCGTCAGGCGCTCACGGAGCAGGCCTGGGAAAGTCTCGGCGAGGGAGATCGCCCCGCCTATCTGGAACGCCTGCTGCGTATTGCCGACCTGCAAAAGGAACTGAGCGAACTGGCCCGCACGGCGCACAGCACCATCCTGACGGCTCTTCAGGGGTCGCGCCGCCAGAAAAAACGTCTGTCCGGCTATCAGCGAACCATTGCGCTGAGCTTGCAATAGCCTGTCCATATCATGACAACGGAACGGGGGAAATGTCTCTGCGGCATTTCCCCCGTTTTTCTTTCAGACGCAGACGGGCTTTGACGCCTTTCACCTGCAAAGCCGGGAGGCAGGCTCGCTCCGTCAAGCCACCGCGCAACTATCCTGAACGTATACATCACCCCAGGGATTGCCCGCCATTCTTGCTGGAACGGGTACCCTCGACTATACTCTGCAAGCGGGTGAACACGGAGAAGACGAAGGAGAGCATCATGTCTATATATTATGCCGCCAAGGGACTACGCGGAAAGCCCTATCACAGTGACATCATAAACAAGGATCTGTTCACATTTTTTCAGGGAAAACGCTCGCTCACCATCCCCTCTGGGGAAAAACTGCTCGCCGCCGGCGCCTTTCCCAAATGCGACATAGATATGGGGGAACGCGCGGATCGCGAATATGTGCGTAAGGAAGGGACATGCTATATCCCCAAGAGCATCTACATGGGCGAAGTCATCGAACCCGGCAAGGTCTTCGATTATTACTTTGTGGTGCTTTGCGGCGATGAGGTGGAACTGCGCCATCTCTACGATGACCGGCCGTGGCATGAGCTGGTGGGACGGGATACCGAAGTCACTGATCCTGCCGTCATCGCCAAGATAGAGCGCACGCTGAGGGTATTCCTGGAGGTGAACGCGCCCAGGATGCCGGAGCCTGTGCGCATATCGCGTCAAACCCTACTCAGGTTCCTGACCTTGCTCGGCGTGACCGATGCCGAAGAGCTGGCGGATAAGATCCATACCGCCGCCACAAAGCCGACAGAATGCGCCGCGCTCTGTGAAGAGTTCGACTACCGCAGCGAACCCCGTACCGGCTGGCATCTCACGTTGATGCGCCTGGCGCTGAGGGATCGGCAACGTCTGAACTGGGTGGACTGGAAGGAAGCGCCGGAGGAAGTTTTCGCCTCCTTGTGCGCCCTCTTGCCGCAAGGGGCGGATGAACGCCTGCCCAACTGCGACAATGAAGACGCGTATCCCGAGGAAGTGCTGCATCATTGCAGCGCCGCCGTGCATGATCTCTATGGACTGACGATCCTGCTGTGGGATACCGGCGGCGATGAATACGTCTTTATGGTCGTACCGAACGACAAGGTGGAGGAAGCCTTTGCGCTGGCTCCCGAGCTGGGCATTACCCTGCAACGTGTTGAGGACCTGTTCAGTCAGGAAAAGCAGCAGCAGGAAACAAGCCTGTTACGCACGCTCTTCAGCCACTGTCAATCTGCCATAAAACGTGGTTCCCTCTTTTTCAAAAAAGATGAGTGAGGCGGATTTTGACGAGGGAAGTCCTCTTTGAGCGTATCGCCACAGGCATGAGCGGCAGCCCGGAGGCAGCAACAGCCCCTTGAAGCCATCTTTCACGATGGCCGCCTTTCAACAATCAATAGTTCATCACGGAGAGAATCATGTCTATATATTATGCCGCCAAGGGACTGCGCGGAAAGCCCTATCACAGTGACATCATAAACAAGGACCTGTTCGCATTTTTTCAGAAAAGAGCATCGAACTACTATTTCCCCTCTGATGAGGCGTTGCGTGCCGCCGACGCCTTTTCCAAATGCGATATGGATCTGATACGGTACACGGATGCGGATTACGAATATGCATGCGAGGAAGGGACATTCTATATCCCCAAGAGCATTTGCGTGGGCGAGATCATCGAACCCGGCAAGGTCTTCGATTATTATTATGTGGTGCTCTGCGGCGATGAGGTGGAACTGCGCCATCTCTACCGGGATCGGCCGACGCGGCAGGATCTGCTGGTAGGTCGGGATACCGAAGTCACTGATCCCGACATCATCGCCAAAATAGAGCGCACGCTGGCAGTGCTCATGAAGGTCAATGAGCCCAAGGTAGCGGAGCCTGTATACATATCGCGCCAGACCCTGCTCAGGTTCCTGACCTTGCTCGGCGTGACCGATGCCGAAGGGCTGGCGGATAAGATCCATGCCGCCGCCACAAAGCCGACAGAATGCGCGGCGCTCTGTGAAGAGTTCGACTACCATCATTTCGAAATCTATACCGGCTGGCATCTCGAGTTGATGCAACTGGCCTTAAGGGACCGGGAACGCCTGGACTGGGTGGACTGGAAAGAAGCGCCGGCGGAAGTTTTCGCCTCCCTGTGCAGCCTTCTGCCGCCGGGGGCAAAGGAACATCTGCCCCCCTGGGACGATGAAGAGGTCTATTCTGAATACGCGTATCCCGACGAAGTGCTCCGCGATTGCAGTCCCGTTTTGCATGATCGCTATGGGCTGACGATCCTGCTGTGGGATGAAGACGCCGATGAATACAAGTTCATGGTCGTACCGAACGACAAGGTGGAGGAAGCGTTTGCGCTGGCCTCCGAGCTGGGCATTACCCTGCAACGCCTTGAAGACCTGCCTCGAGAAACAACGATAAAAATAGAATTTTTTTAGAGCAATTCCACATTGAAAATGTGGATTGCTCTGGTAGTCGCGAGAGCGACTACCCGCAACCGAACACACGGAAAAACCACGCTTTTTCCGTAGTGTGAGGGCAGCGTACGCATTGAAATTGGACACAATTTCAATGCGAATCCGCTCTAGTGCGAAACGCTTTGTG
>CALVGJ010000041.1 GCA_944327045.1 uncultured Desulfovibrio sp. | reverse complement strand
CGCGCGGCGAGCTCATCGCGGCGTCCCTCGACCTGCCGGAGATCGTGCGCGAGCTGGATGTGGATTCCCTGCACTATCTTTCCATAGACGGGCTGTTGCGTTCGGTCATGCATTCCGACAGCTACTGTCTTGCCTGTTTTAATGGCGACTATCCCGTCCCCTGTCGAGAGGCGGGCAAGCATCGACTCGAACAGCCGTGCGCGGCGGTCAACTCCTGAGGTCATCATGGCAGCTCACGTTACACGCATCAAAGGTTTTGCGGACATGTTTCCGCCGGATTCTGACGCCTTCCGCTTTCTGGAAGAAACGGCGCGGCGCGTTTTTTCTCGTTGCGGCTTTGTGGAATTGCGGACACCCATACTGGAGTATACCGACCTGTTCCGGCGCTCCATCGGTGAGGAAACCGACGTGGTGCAGAAGGAGATGTTCACCTTCCCGGACAGGAACGATCGTCTCATGACCATGCGGCCCGAAGCGACGGCGGGCGTTATGCGCGCCTATATCGAGGATGCGCGCCATACCCGCGAAAGCGTGAGCCGTCTGTTCACCACCGGCCCCATGTTCCGGTATGAGCGGCCCCAGAAGGGACGCATGCGGCAGTTCCATCAGCTCAACTGCGAATGCCTGGGCTCGCACAGCCCCTACGCCGATGCGGACTTGATCATCATGCTTATGCGCTTCCTGCGGGAAGCGGGGCTTACCGAGCTGACGCTGAAGCTCAATTCCCTGGGCTGCGCGAGCTGCCGTCCGCGCTTCAAGGAGGCGCTGGTGGCCTATCTGGAAGGGATCGCCGGTGAAGGCGGTTTGTGCGAGGACTGCACGCGCCGTATGCAGACCAATCCCCTGCGCGTGCTGGATTGCAAGCAGGAGGGCTGCCGTCGTCTGACGGATGCCGCGCCGCGGCTGCTGGACCATAACTGCCCGGACTGCCGCGCGCATTTCGATACCGTAGTGCGTCTGCTGGAAGCGGAGCATATTCCTTATGAGCTGGATCACCGGCTGGTGCGGGGGCTTGATTACTATTGCCGTACGACCTTCGAGGTGGTAAGCGGAAATATCGGTTCGCAGTCCGCTGTGGCGGGCGGCGGCCGCTATGACGGACTTGTGAAGAGTCTGGGCGGGCCTGACGTGCCGGGGGTGGGTTTTGCCTGCGGCATGGAACGGCTGGCGCTGCTTCTGCCGGAACGCTCGGCGTCGCGGCTGGATTTTTACGCCGTGGGCATGAATGAGGCAGGACGGGACGCCTGCTTTTCCCTGGCCCAGCGTCTGCGGGAAGCAGGCTTTGCGGGCGAGGTGCACACCGGCGACGGCGGCTTCAAGAGCAGCATGCGACAGGCCGGCAAATCCGGAGCGCGTTTCTGTCTTATCGTGGGAGAGGACGAGGCGGCTTCCGGCACGGTTATGGTGAAAAATATGGACAGCGGCGAACAGCAGGCCGTGCCGCAGTCCCATGTGGTGGAACATCTGGCCTCGACCCTCGGCGGTATTGAGCATGAGTGAGCAGACGCAAACGCAGGACCTCCAGCAGGAGCACCAGAAATATATTGAGGAAGTGGGCGACTGGACCCGTACGCATTCCTGCGGGCAGCTGACCGAAGCCGATGACGGCGCGGAAGTCTGCCTCATGGGCTGGGCGCAGTATCGCCGTGACCACGGCGGTCTCATCTTTGTGGATTTGCGCGACCGCGAAGGGCTGACGCAGGTGGTGTTCAGCCCCGAGATCGCCCCCAAGGCCCATGAGGATGCCCACATTCTGCGCGCGGAATATGTGCTCGCCATCAAGGGCAGCGTGCGCCCCCGTCCCGAAGGCATGACCAATCCCAATCTGGTCACCGGCGGCATCGAGGTGGTGGTGAAGGAGTGGAAGCTGCTCAACACTTCCAAAACGCCTCCCTTCCCCGTGGAAGACCGCACCGACGCCGGGGAGAATCTGCGTCTCACCTGGCGGTATCTGGATTTGCGCCGTCCGCGCATGCAGGCCAATCTGCGCCTGCGGCATCGCGTGGCTCAGGCCATACGGCGCTATCTGGACGAGGGCGGCTTCATCGAGGTGGAAACGCCCATTCTCACCAAGTCCACGCCTGAAGGCGCACGGGACTTTCTGGTGCCCAGCCGCCTGAACAACGGTCAGTTCTATGCCCTGCCGCAGTCGCCGCAGCTCTTCAAGCAGTTGCTCATGGTGGGCGGTTTTGACCGCTATTTCCAGATCGTCCGCTGCTTCCGCGACGAAGACCTGCGCGCCGACCGGCAGCCGGAATTCACGCAGGTGGACATTGAAATGAGCTTTGTGGACGAGGAAAAGGTCATGAACATGGCCGAAGGTCTCATGGCCCGCGTATTCAAGGACGTCATGGGGCAGGACATTCCCCGTCCCTTCCCGCGCATGCCCTATGCCGAGGCCATGAGCCGTTACGGCGTGGACAAGCCGGATACCCGTTTCGGTCTCGAGCTGCACGACATCACCGACATCGTGCGCGGTTCCGGCTTCAAGCTCTTTGCCGCGGCAACGCTGGTCAAGGCCATGAAGGTGCCGGGCGGCGAATCCATGACCCGCAAGGAAATCGACGCCTATACCGATTTCGTGAAGATTTACGGGGCGCAGGGTCTCGCCTGGATCAAGATCAAGGCCGATGAATGGCAGTCCCCCATTGCCAAGTTCCTTTCCGAGGAAGAGCGCAAGGGTATTGCGGAAGCGCTTGACCTGAAGGTCGGCGATATCGTGTTCTTCCAGGCCGGGGAACCCGGCATGGTCAATGCCGCGCTGGGCAACCTGCGCGTGCATCTGGGCAATCAGCTCGGTCTGATCCCGGAAAATACCTTTAATTTCCTCTGGGTGACGGATTTCCCCCTCTTTGAATACGACGAGGAGGAAAAGCGCTATGTGGCCTGCCACCATCCCTTCACCTCTCCGGCTCCCGGCCATCTGGAACTCATGGCTACCGATCCGGCCCATACCCGCGCCCGTGCCTACGACATGGTGCTCAACGGCAACGAAGTGGGTGGCGGCTCCATCCGTATTCACTCCGCTGAAGTGCAGCGCCGCATGTTTGCCGCGCTGGGCTTTACGCCGGAACAGGCCGAAGAACAGTTCGGCTTCCTCATCAGCGCGCTGGAACAGGGCGCTCCGCCGCACGGTGGCCTGGCCTTCGGCCTCGACCGTCTGGTCATGCTGCTGGCCGGTGCACAGAGCATTCGCGATGTCATCGCTTTCCCCAAGACTCAGAAGGCTACCTGCCTCATGACCCAGGCGCCTTCCGAAGTCTCGGCCAAGCAGCTGCGCGAGCTCGGTCTGCGCCTGCGCGAAAAGAGTGGCGAG
Organism: uncultured Desulfovibrio sp.; assembly: GCA_944327045.1. Taxonomy (GTDB): domain Bacteria; phylum Desulfobacterota; class Desulfovibrionia; order Desulfovibrionales; family Desulfovibrionaceae; genus Desulfovibrio. Next base: position 10,608 of record CALVGJ010000041.1, on the reverse strand, counting down.
ACCACCCCCACCGTGGGCGAGTAGGCTTGCGGCAAAGATAAAGGTGGAACGCCCTTCGCTTGTGCGAAGGGCGTTCCACTTGTTTTTGAAAGTTTTTTGTGGGGGGAAGGGCCCCTTTGTGAACAAAGGGGCCCTTCCCCCACACCCCCCATCCCCGAAAAACTTTACCATTCCTGCTGCAAGTTGTCGTGCCGCACAGGGCGTTTTCTGGCGCCACCTCAGCCAAAATCTGAAAAGTGAGACGATGATGTCTGATTGCTTTTTTTACATGTCATCGGGGGACGTGTCGGACAAGGGGTGTCTTGCCGGGTTACGGTATCGTAGAGCATTTTCAGTTTGAAACGCTTGGCGTTTCAAACCATACGGCCTGGCGTTTCGCGGAAAAAACGCGGTTTTTCCGTAATGTGAGGGCAGCGTCAGCATTTAAATTGGACACAATTTCAATGCGAATCCGCTTTAGAGTGACCAGAGTAAAAGTTTTGGGAAGGGAGAGGGGGAGCGCGAGGGGGAGAGGGAGAACCGTTTTTCAAAACGGTTTCCCTCTCCCCCTCGCCAAAAAACTCCCACATCAGCAAAAAAACAAAAAGGAGAGGCCATGACGTCGCGGGGGGCGGCACTTGTGTCCATGCATCTGGCGACCTTGCTTTTCGGCGTATCCGGCGTATTCGGGCGGTTGACCGTCTGCAGCGCCGAAATGATCGTCTTCGGGCGCACGGTTTTTGCCTTGGGGCTGCTCTGGTTGCTTTTTATCTGCCGGGGCGTCAGGCCGTGGCGAGGCGTGGGCAGGCCTCAGCTTGCCGGGCTGGCGGTCTCGGCCGTTCTGCTGGCCCTGCACTGGTTTACCTTTTTTCTGGGCATCAAGGTTGGCGGCGTGGCGGTAGGAACGCTGGGCTTTGCCTGTTTTCCGGCCTTTGTGGCCTGCTTTGAACATTTCTTTTTCCATGAGCGCATTACCGGAACGGAAAAATGGCTGATGCTCGCCGTAACCTGCGGTCTTGTGCTCGTAGCGCCAAGCTATGACTTCAGCGACAGGGGCACGGAGGGGCTGTTGTGGGGGATACTTTCCGGTGCTGTCTATGCCCTCAATGCCGTCAGCAACCGGCGCAATGTGGGCAATATGAGCGGGGAGCAGGCTTGCTGGTGGCAATATGCCTTTATAGCGCCGCTGACACTGCCGCTGGTGGTGCGGGAATTGCCGTCCGTCAGTGGAGTGGACTGGCTGTGGCTGGCCTGTCTCGGCCTGCTGTGCAGCGGTCTTGCGTATACCCTGTTCGTCAACAGTCTGCGCGTCATCCCGGCCCGGCTGGCAGCCGTCGTCATTGCGCTTGAGCCGTTGTACGCCATTCTGGTGAGCTGGCTTCTGCTGGGAGAAAACCCGGCCCTGCGAACGCTGGCGGGCGGAGTACTCATTCTGGGGGCTGTGATTTTTTCCGGTTTACGGCGGCAACCCTCCTGACTTCGCCGCAGGACGGGGAAAAGGCCGCATGGGCCGTACTTGCGGGCCTTGCTGCCATTTTGTATGGTGAAAAGGCGCTTTTGCCTCTGTTCAGTCCGGGCGTGCCGCAGCCTGCCTGCTTGCGGGCAACGTCCTTGGCGGAAAAAATCGACCTTTGAGGTATGTCGCACAGCTTCAGCCAATGTTTTTCGTCGCCCTGCGGGGCAAAGACATCCTGAGCCTGACAGTCAACCTTTGACAGCGAGTCGCCATGATTCTTGAAATAGTCTCCTACCCTGATCCCCGGCTCAAGTTGAAATGTGAGCCGGTGCAGGAAATTACGCCGGAAATCCGGCAACTTGCCGCTGATATGCTGGAAACCATGTATGCTGCTCCCGGAGTGGGGCTGGCTGCGCCGCAGGTGGGGCGCAATATCCGTATGCTGGTCATGGATGACGGCGCTCAGGAGGAAGAACGCCGACCGCGCGTGCTCATCAATCCCCGCCTGACGCTGGAAGGGGAAAAGGTAACCAGCAAGCAGGAAGGCTGCCTTTCCGTCCCCTTCAACTACCGGGCCGACGTGGCGCGCTACGAACGCGTGCGCCTGCAGGCGCAGGACCTCGACGGCAAGGAGATCGACGAGGAACTGACGGATTTTGCGGCCATCATCGTGCAGCACGAATGCGACCATCTCGATGGCGTGCTGTTCATCGACCATATCAGCCGTTTGCGGCGCAGCATGTACGATTCCAAGGTAAAGAAATGTCTCAAGCGAAAAGCTGCCGAATAGTCTTCATGGGCACGCCGGAACTGGCTGCCGTGGTGCTGCGCCGTCTGGCGGGCTGGCCGCAGGGCGAGCTGCTTGCGGTCTATACTCAGCCGGACAGACCGGCAGGTCGTGGCCAGAAACTGCGCCCTAGTCCGGTCAAGGAAGCCGCCCTGGAACTGGGCCTGCCTGTCCGGCAGCCTGAGAATTTTCGGGATGCCGCCAGTGTGGCCGAACTGGCCGACCTCGCGCCCGACGTGCTGGCTGTGGCGGCCTATGGCCTGATTTTGCCGCAGGCCGTGCTGGATATCCCCCGGCTTGCGCCGCTCAATGTGCATACGTCGCTCTTGCCGCGCTATCGAGGGGCAGCTCCCATCCAGCGCGCCATTATGGAAAACTGGCAGCCCGGAGCGGAAAGCGGCGTTTCCATCATGCGTATGGAAAAGGGGCTGGATACGGGCCCTGTTTACACGCAACGGCGCATTGCGCTTGCGGAACAGACCGCGGGCAGCCTGCATGACGCCCTTGCCGGGCTGGGCGCGGAAGCCTTGCTCGAGGTGATGAGCGAGCTGTGCGCCGGCACGGCGGTGGCCGTACCGCAGGATGAGGCGCTGGCAAGCTATGCCGCCAAGGTCTTCAAGGAAGACGGTTACGTGGACTGGAATCATCCTCTGGCGGCGGTTCATGCGCAGATTCGCGGCGTGACGCCCTTTCCCGGGGCGCGGACTCTCCTGCGCGGGGAAGGGCTGGCCGAACCGCTGCTCATGCAAATCTGGCCCGGACAACCGGAAGCCTTTACCCCGGGGGAAGAGGCTGCCTGCGGGAGCGTGCGTCGGGACAAGGCGGGACTTTCCGTCGCCTGCGCCGACGGCTGGTATCGGCTGGGCCGTGTGCGGCCTCCGGCAAAAAAGGAAATGGATGCCCTTGCACTCTGTAATGGTTTGTTACAAAAAATGCCGCTGGGCATCAGCGGCACAGCATCCTGTCCTGAGGCATAAATTTTGACGTCCGAACCGCGCACGATTCGGGCGTCTTTTTTTATTTTTTTGACCTGTAACTCAGGAAAAGGCCTTTTTTGCGTGAGAAGGCCGCACAGGGCCAAATTTGGCCATATGAATAAAAAATAAGAATAATTCCTGGAAAAGGTAAGCGACTGTGCCGCAGGAAGGAACCTGCGGCATGCCTTTTCAGCAATGCGAGGGCACGATGTCCTTTTTTGACAAATCCCCCCATTCCCTGCCTGCGGCTGAGTACGGCGGGGCGCACAAGCGTATTTTCATCGGCATGATGCTGGCGTCCTGTCTTTTGCTCTGCCTGGGCATCGTCTTTCTTTTTATTCTTCCCTGGCTCGACCTGGGGGATATTTTCAGCTGGCTGCCTGCGTTCAATCGGGGACTGGGCGTTTTGCTCATCATCGCCGTCTGCTGGCTTTGCCTGACGTTGGTAGTACATATTCATACCGGCCGCTGCTTCCCGGGGATTCGTCCTGTGCGGCAGGTGGTGATACGTCTGGTCTTTCCGCTCATGGAAGTGCTGTCGCGTCTGGTCGGCGTGGACAAGGCGCTGCTGCGCCGTTCCTTCATCAAGGTCAATAACGAGCTTGTGCTGGCCGACAGAAAGCATGTTCGCCCCGGAGAACTTCTGCTGTTGCTGCCGCACTGCGTACAGCGCAGCGCCTGTCCGCACCGCCTCAGCTACAAGGTGGACCTCTGCCGCCGCTGCGGCCTGTGCCCGGTAGGAGGGCTGCTTGATCTGCGTGATGCTTACGGAGTCCATCTGGCCATTGCCACGGGCGGCACCATTGCCCGGCGCATTGTGGTGCAGCGCAAGCCGCGCTGTATCATTGCCGTGGCCTGTGAGCGCGATCTGACCTCCGGCATTCAGGACAGTTACCCTCTGCCGGTGTTCGGCATTCTCAATGAGCGGCCGAACGGCCCCTGTCTGGATACGCTGGTGCCGCTGGGCAGGCTGGAAGAGGCCATCCGTCTTTTTCTCGACGTGCCTGCCTCGCAGCCGCATGTCATTCTCAAGGAGCTGCGGCCGAAGAGCGCCGGGGCCTGAGCACGGCGGGGCCGCCCGGACAAGAGAGCAGGGGAGAGGAATCCGGGGAACGGTGTTTCCGCTTTCTCCGCAGGTACTGACGAAAAGGGCAAGGAGTGTTCATCATGTCCAGTCATGCTGCCGGACAGGCAGCCAGCATGTTTGGGGAAAAGGCAAGGTTGCGCCGTCTGGGAGGGAGTCCGCTGGCTTTGGCCGTGCGGACTCTTTGTTTGCTGGATGTCCACCACGCGGCGGGATGTACGGTGCAGGCCGCCCTGCAGGAAGTGGCCACGGCAAGCGGGGAGACGTCTCCGCACGGCAAAGGGAAAAAACACATGCCGCGCAATGATGCGGCACATGCCGCACGCGACAGGGCGCTGGCCACGGAACTGACCTACGGCGCATTGCGTTCCGAGCGTCGCCTTGGCTGGATTCTGGGCAAGTGCGTCGCCACGCCGCATAAACTGCCGCTGCCGTTGCGGCGAATCCTTCAGGTCGGCGTCTATGCCCTGCTTTTTCTGGAACGCGTTCCGGCGCATGCGGTGCTCCATACCGCGGTCAGTCTGGCGTCAAGCATGTACGGCGCACGGCTGGGCGGACTGGTCAACGCCACCTTGCGCAATGTGCAGCGGCTTGGCGATGCGCCGCATACCCGCCTATTTTATGCGGGAAAGGAAGCGGTTGATTTTTTTGGCGGAGCGGAAGAGGGCAGCAAGCCGGAAGTACGCGAGCCGGAGCAGATCGCCGAGGCGGCCCGCTTTTACGGTCTGCCTTCCGAACTTGCCGTCAGTCTGGCCGAAGAGGCGGGCGGCGCGGCGGAAAGGGTGGAAGCGCTTTTCCGCCGTTCTGCAGATCGCCCGTGGCATGGCTGGCGCATCAATGCCGCCTCCTCTCAAGGGGAGGCTCTGCGGGCTTCCGCATTGTCCGCACCGCTGGTCGAGAGGGTGCGGCAGGAGGACAGCCGGAACAAGGCGAACCCTGTGGCTATTTGTCGTATAGGGGAATGGGGGGTGGCTTTTGCGCCGGGAAGCCAGCCGGACTGTCTGGCCGGTCGTTCCTTGCGGGACTGGGAAAGCGAGGGAGTGCTTTCCGCCCAGGCAGCCGGTTCGCAGGCTGTACTGGAAGAGCTCGGTTTGCGGGACTGGATACGGGATCAAGTACCTGTCTGGGACGCCTGCGCCGGTCAGGGCGGCAAGGGGCTGGCACTGCAGGAGCAGGGGGGGCGTCTTGTGCTCTGCACGGATACTTCCCGCAGTCGTCTGGAACGCATTGGCCGTGAGTGTCGCCGCCTGGGACTGTCCTGTCCGGTACTGGCGCTGGCGGATGCCCGTTTTCCCGTGATCCGGCCGGGGAGCTGGTCAGGCGGCATCATCGCCGATGTACCGTGCAGCGGTCTGGGGGTACTGGCCCGGCGTCCGGATATTCGGCGGCGGCCTTTTGCGGAAATGCGTCGTCTTGCGGAAGTACAGCGGGACATTGCCGCAGCGCTGGCAAGCTGTCTTGCCGTGGGAGGAGAGCTGGCCTATATGACCTGTACCCTGCGCCGTGAGGAAAACGAGGAGCAGGTGGAACGCCTGCTGCGCCTGCCGAATGTACGGCTGGAGTGCCGCACGGTCTGGAAGACGCCGTGGGATCATCCGTGGCTTGAAGGCATGTTCGGGGCACGTTTGCGGCGCGTAGGCTAGACTTCTGGTAACACTGTAGACGACTTTTTTGGGAAAGGAGAATTCCTTACCGGCGCGAGAGAAGGGCTATTTGCCGATGCCCGCAAGATACCGCGTCGCCTGACGATCTATCCGGTGTGTTGCCCTGCCGCAGCAGACCAAAGCGTTTGGCCTGTGAAAAAGGCAAAACGCGAGGCGGCGGCACAGCGCCGACCGGCCCAAAGTGAAAGGCAAACCGCATTTTTTCGCGAAATGACAGGCCATACGGCTTGAAGCACAAAGCCTTTCAACGGAAAAAATGCGCTGAATTGGGTAAACGCCACAAGCAGGTTATACCCCCCGGGCAGGACAGCGAGAGGCTGTTTCTGTTCCGGGGGGTTGTCGTCTATACGGGAAATTCCGTGGAAGAGCAGGGGAGTGGACATCCCGGAGCGGATTCGCATGGAAATTGTGTCCAATTTCCCTGCTGACGCTGCCCTCACACCACGGAAAAAGCGTGGTTTTTCCGTGTGTTCAGTTGCGGGTAGTCGCTCTCGCGACTACCAGAGCAATCCGCATTTTCAATGTGGAATTGCTCCCGGATGTGCAAAACAAGGACAAGAACAACGATCAGGCTATCATGCTGAGGGGAAAACGACGTTTGCCAGCGCAGACGAGCAACAGGCGGCTTTCGGGAAGAAAGGTCAAAGCGGAAAAGCATGCTCGCGCGGCAGCCCTGCATAAATACGCTATTCGCGTGGCGTGCGGATACTGTCTGCATTAACAAACTGATCCTTTCCTGCCCCAATCCTGCGCAATGAAAACCGCCTGTTGCGGGAGGGCACAACAGGCGGTCAATTCAGGAAACAGGGAACAGCGGGGCTGTCGGAACAAGGGCAGAAAAGAGAGCACTCTGCTCAGATCTCGGCAGGCAATTCCTGACGGTTCTGCTCAGGCAACGCGGTTTCAACGGGCTGTTCGGCTGTGGAAGGGGAAAGCGTCTCCGCTTCTCCTGCGGCGTTTTCTTCCGCATCGGCGGAAAGCTCTGTGTTTTCCCAGGAACAGCTCATGCGTTGCAGAATCTGGCGAAGCTCATCCGGGCTGGAGTAGGTCAGCGTAAGACGGCCGCTTTCCCGGTTGCCGCTGAGACGAGCCTTGCAGGGAAGTTCCTTGCACAGATAGTCCTGAAGTGAAGCGAGGAGGGGGTCTTTTCTGCGTTTTCCGGCAGCAGCTTCGGCTGGCGGCACTTCTACTGCGGGGGCGGCCGCTTCCTGCTCTTTCCAGGGAAACTGCCTGTGCTGTCGCCAGTGCGCCGCGGCATCTTCCGTCTGACGTACAGTAAGATTGACAGACAGGATGCGTTGCCGCAGCTCTTCCGCCGCCAGCGGATCATCTGCTTCCATTGTCAGCAGGCAGCGGGCATGACCGGCGCTCATGCGCCCCTGTTCCACATCATCCTGTGCCGCCGGACTCAAGCGCAACAGGCGCAGGGCATTGGCAATGGCCGGACGGCTCTTGCCGAGGCGGCTTGCCAGTGCATCCTGCGTCAGATTCAGGGTTTCCTGAAGCTTGGCCAAAGCGCGCGCTTCTTCCACTGGATTGAGGTCTTCCCGCTGGAGGTTTTCGATAAGTGCCGCCACCATGACGTCGCGATCATCCATGACGCGGATGACGACAGGTACCTTGCCGAGTCCGGCCAGTTTGGCTGCACGCCAGCGGCGTTCCCCGGCCACAAGCTGATAGCCGTTGCCGAGCGGGCGAACCAGAAGAGGCTGCAAAATGCCTTGCCGCCGAATGGATTCAGCCAGTTCCCGAAGACTTTCGTCATTGAAATTTTTGCGCGGTTGCTCCGCGTTGGGGATGATATCGGCAAGGGGAAGGCTGCGCGGCGCTTCCTCCGTACCGCTGTTGCCGGGGCGACCGGCCGGGACATCGGAAAAAAGAGCGCCCAGTCCTTTGCCAAGTCCTTTGTTCAGGCTCATATCTGTCCTCTGTTATCCGTCACTGGGACGGGATTACTGCAGATTTTTTTTGCCGGGGTTGCGGAGCACAACCTCTTTGGCCAACCCAAGATACGCTTCCGCTCCCTTGGATTTGACATCATAATGAATGATGGATTTTCCGTGGCTGGGAGCCTCGGAAAGGCGGACATTACGGGGGATGACCATTTCAAAGAGGTGTTCGGGAAAACAGCGGTGTACTTCGTCCTTAACATCCCGGGTAAGGCGGTTGCGGGCGTCGTACATGGTCAGTACAACTCCCAGAAGCTGCAAATCCGGGTTAAGACGTTTTTTTACCTGCTCATAGGTTTGCAGGAGTTTGACAATACCTTCCAGGGCAAAAAATTCGCATTGCAGGGGGATCAGCAATTCTCTGGCGGCACACAGTGCATTGAGCGTCAGCAAGCCCAGAGAAGGCGGACAGTCAAGAATGACATAATCATAGTCATCGGCGACGTTCTTGATGCAGTCATCAAGATAATATTCTCTGGCCATACGATCGACCAGCTCCAGTTCTACGGCAACCAGGTTGGTGCTTGCTGGGAGAATATCCAAAAAAGGCGTGCGAGTCTTGGTGATGCTCTGGTAGGTGTTTTCCGGTGTGTAGAATGTGGAGTAGAGGTCTCGTTCGAGAGAGTCCTGTTCAATACCACAGCCACTGGTAGAGTTAGCCTGAGGATCGCAGTCTACCAGCAGCACTTTTTTTTCCATGATGGCGAGTGCGGCCGCAAGATTGATGGCTGTTGTAGTTTTTCCGACGCCACCTTTCTGGTTGGCGATCGCAATTATTCTACTCATCGTGTTTCCTCCGATATCTCGTGTTTCACATGAAACAGCTAAGCAGAGTGGTGTATGGTTTCATGTGAAACGCGTTCCTCAAAATAGGCAAAGAATGGGAAAAGCGCAAGAATATGGCGAAGAAATTACACTAAAATTTTTTCATCTGTGCGAGCATTGACATTCCTGTCAAGGAAGGGAAAAGTACTGAAAAAAAGGAAGGTGACATGCTCTCGTATAAAAAGATGATCTGTGCCTGTGCGGCTGTTGCCATGCTGGGAACCGTATCTCCTGCAAAGGCGACGACGCCTGTGACGGATGAAAATCTGCGTGAAATGCTGCAGACCATCCTGCGGGAAAATCCCGAGCTTGTACTGGATGTGCTTCGGGATAACAGTGAAACAGTGCTGGATATTGCACAGCAAGGATCAAATCTGCGCCGCAAGAATGCCTTGCGCGAACAGTGGAAGAATGATCTGAAAAAGCCCAAGACCGTTGCCACGGAGGATCGTCCGTTGCTGGGGTCCGCCAAGGCGCCGGTGCGTATTGTGGCCTTTTCCGACTTTACATGTCATTTTTGTCAGCAGGCGTCTCGCACGCTGGAAAAGCTGATGGACGAATACGGCAGCAAGGTCAGTCTCGTGTTCAAGAGTCTGCCTCAAGATGCTGACGGGCCGAGTGCTCTGGCGGTAACCTATTTTGTGGCGCTGGCGCAGCAGGATCAGGCCAAGGCCTGGAAGTTCCACAATGCGCTGTTTGCCAACAGGGACAAGGTTATTAGCGAAGGGGAAGAGTTCCTGCGCAGCACCGCCAAGGACCTTGGCGCGGATATGCGGCGTCTGGACAGGGATCGCAACAGCCGAAAGGTCAAGGATATTATCAAGGGCGACCTTGAAGATGCCGAAAAGATGGCAGTGGAAGGGACTCCCTACTTCCTCGTAAATAATCTGGTCGTTCGCGGTGCTCTTCCGCAGGATTTGTTCAAGTCCGCCATTGAGATGGCACTTTCTGCCGGCAAGTAATCGCCGCGTATGTGCGCATGCAGGCCTCTGTTCCCTTTCAGGAACGGAGGCCTTTTTATTTGCCCCTCCGGTCAATTGCGTTCCGGGAAGCAGGGCCGTGTTGCGGGTGTTCTCGGCGAGGAGAGCAGCTTGTCGCCTTCAAGGGAAATGTTCTGGATCAGCCCTGCGGGAAAAACTTGGTGTTGTTTGTTCTACCCGACGGAGCTGCGCACAAAATATTTTTTGCTATGCGGCAATATGATTGCAGGATGGATACTCGCACAAGGTCGTCTCAATGGATGATCTTTTTTAGCAGGGCAAGCGCCGGGAAGATATCAGAAGCAACTGCAGCGAAGGAGCGCAAGGGGGGACTTTTCCGGCAGGTGCCGTACGTGAAAAGGGCCCGTCACCATCGGCAGGATATGGCGATCTGCCGCCTGAGACGAGACGGGGGAAGAACGATGCACTTTGTGAATGTGAAAAGTATCCAGTCTGCCAGGAAGGAATGAATATATACTGAAGCTGTTCTCATGGTTGCATATACTGCGACTCGCGCAGCTTGCGCTATCAGGGTGGACATGATTTTGAGGATATTGAAATCACGGCAAACCCTATTGAACTTTTAGAGCAATCTACATTGAAAATGTGGATTGCTCTGGTAGTCGCGAGAGCGACTACCAGCGACCGAACACACGGAAAAACCACGTTTTTTCCGTAGTGTGAGGGCAGCGTCAGCAGGGAAATTAGGGAAATTGGACACAATTTCCCTGCGAATCCGCTCTTGAGCACTTTCAGTTTGAAACGCAAAGCGTTTCAAACCATACGACCTGTCGTTTCGCGGAAAAACGCGGAGTTTCCACTCACTTTCGACTGGGCAGTGCTGTGCCGCCGGATAACGTACAGAAAGTTTCGCACATTTAAAAATGGAAGCAGCTCGCCAAGCAGG
>CALVGJ010000040.1 GCA_944327045.1 uncultured Desulfovibrio sp. | reverse complement strand
AAGCGTGGTTTTTCCGTGTGTTCGGTTGCGGGTAGTCGCTCTCGCGACTACCAGAGCAATCCACATTTTCAATGTGGAATTGCTCCAGAGCATTTTCAGTTTGAAACGCTTCGCGTTCCAAACCATACGGCCTGGCGTTTCGCGGAAAAACGCGGTTTTCCCGCCCACTTTCGGCCGGGCGGCGCTGTGCCGCCGCCTCGCATTTGGCCTTATTCAAAGGCAAAATGTTCTAAAATTATTTGTAAAATATGCGCTGACAGACCTTAGGGCCGTGAGCAGCAGGGGGGCGTCAGTTCCTTGCGTTTTTGCCCGGCGGCGCAGGGGGCAGGCCCTGCCGTTTCGCCGCAGCGGCAGGTCCCGCAGCCGCAACTTCCCTTGCCGCGAGCCGTCACTGCCTTGTAAAACTTGTGCCCCATATACGCCAGTGCGCCAAGAACAATAAGGCCAACAAACAACGTTTCCATACGGATTCAGCCTCCTGTGACCGCAGGATGGCATTATTGAAAAAGAATGTCAAATTCTATTCATCGCTTTCCGACGTCGCCGGAGCGCCGCCCTTCTGGCGTTCACGCTGTTCCTGCGCGGCGCAGGCCGAACAGATGCCGTAGAGATTGTGCACATGACCGCGCAGCAGAAAATCATACTTGTCGGCCAGCTCATGCTGGATTTTTTCGATACGCGGATCATAGATTTCAATGACCTTGCCGCAGGCGACGCAGACCATATGGTCGTGGTGACTGTCCGAAGCGGCCAGTTCGTAGCGGGCGATGCCGTCGCTGAAATGGATTTCCATGGCCAGCCCGGCCTCGCACAGCAGCTTGAGCGTCCGGTAGACCGTGGTCTGGCCGATGCTCGGGTCCTGCTGCTGCACGCGCTGGTAGAATTCCTCCAGCGAGTGATGCCCGGGAAAACGAAAGAAAACTTCGGCGATAATGCGCCGCTGTGCCGTGGCGTTCATGCCCTTGCGGCTGATGAACTCCTGAAAGGCGTTATGAAAAGCAGTGTTATCCATAGACCTACCCCTGATGCTCTTTCTCTAGCACGGGCACGGGCATCTGCCAAGCCTTCTCTGGGCCTTCCCTTGACCGCTGCCAGGGGAATGGCTAGGGTCAGGACGCTCCAGCTTACGGACACCTGTCAGGCAGCACATGAGGTAGCGTATGCAAATCTCCCCCAAAGGCATAAAAATCCTTTTCAACCTGTTTCTGCTCTATATCTCGTGGGGATCGACCTACATCTGCCTCAAGCTGTGCATGCACGCCTGCGGGCCCTTTACCCTGTGCGGCATCCGCATGCTCTGCGGCGGCCTGCTGCTGGCCTTGCTGCTGCTCTTCACGGGACGCTGGCGGCGTCCCGCATGGGCGGACATGCGCCATGCCGCCTGGCTGGCCATTTTCATGGTGCTCATGGCCAGCGGCTTTCTGGCCAGAGGCCAGCAGGGCATCACCTCGTCCACGGCGGCCATCATCACGGCCTCCACGCCCATCAGCATGCTGCTGGCGGGCTGGCTCTTTGCCGGAGAAAAGCGCCCCACCCTCATACAGTGCATCGGCCTGCTGGGCGGCGGAACCGGCCTGCTGCTGCTCACCCTCGGCAGGGCCGCGGCGCAGGGGGGCCAGCCTGTGGAGGCGGTCAATTCCGTTTCCGGCATGATCTGGGTCTTTTCCGCCACACTGGGCTGGGTGGCCGGCACGCTCATCTCCCGACGCTTTCCCCATGCCTCCGACCTGTCCGGCATGCAGTCCTGCGCGCTTCTGCTCATTTGCGGCGGACTGGAGTCCCTGCTTGTGGCCGCCTGCGCCGGTGAAGCCGCTCAGCTCCGCCTTGCGGCCGTCGGCTCGTCGGAGCTTCTTGCCTTCGGCTGGCTGACCGTGGGCGGGTCCATCATCGCGTATTATTCCTACTTCTGGCTGCTCTCTCACGCCTCCATCGCCACGGCCGTCTCCTATGAATATGTGGTGCCGGTCATCGGCGTCTTTCTGGGCTGGCAGATCGGCGGCGAGACCATTACCTGGCGCACCCTGCTGACCTGCGTGCTCATTGTGGGATCGGTCTTCTTCGTCATGTGGGACAAGCACAACAAGTGACGCTTGTTGCGGCATTCCCCTCGTCATGCGCGCCAGACGACAAAAGGGCGCTCCCCCGGGAGCGCCCTTTCGATGTCTCCCCCCTTCTTTCCGGCAAATGGCCGACGTTCGGGGAGGAATGTATTAGGCGTTGGTCTTGCGGTCGCGCAGCATCTTCACCGCGCAGAACTTGCCGCACATGGCGCAGACTTCTTCATTCTTGTGCTCTTCGCGGCGCTTGTCGAGCTGTTCGGGATCAAGGGCGGCGGCGCGCATCTTGTCCCAGTCCAGCGTCTTGCGGCCTTCGTTCATGAGGGCTTCCCGCGCCACGGCGCGCCTGGTGCCCAGAGCCACTTCGCCCACCTGCGCGGCCACGCGGGAGGCCATGACGCCCGCGCGCACGTCGGCTTCGTCGGGCAGGGTAAGATGTTCGGCAGGCGTGAGGTAGCAGAGGAAGTCCACCCCGGCCTCCACGCCGATAGCCCCGCCGATGGCCCCGGCAATGTGGTCATAGCCCGGCGCGCTGTCGCAGCACAGGGGTCCGAGCACATAGAGCGGCGCATTGTTGGTCAGGCGCTTGATACCCTGAATCTGGGTGCGGACCAGATGCATGGGCACATGGCCGGGGCCTTCGATCATGCACTGCACGCCGCGTTCCAGCGCGTATTTGGCCAGACGGCCGAGGTTGATGACTTCTTCCCACTGCGCGGCGTCGCCCGCGTCCACGCCCGCGCCGGGACGCAGACCGTCGCCCAGCGAGAGGGTGACGTTGTACTGGCGGCAGACGTCGATGAGGCGGTCAAAGTATTCGAGCAGGGGATTTTCCCGCTGGTTTTCCAGCATCCAGCGGGACAGCATGGAACCGCCGCGCGACACCACGCCCATGACGCGATCGGCTTCCACGCCGTACTGCGCGCCCTTGAGGGACAGGCCGCAGTGCACGGTCATGAAGTCCACGCCCTGTTTGGCCTGCTTTTCGATCTCATTGAACAGATCATCTGCCTTCATGGTGGCGATGTCGCGGTCGGCATCAAGAATCTGCTGGCCCACGGCGTACATGGGCACGGTGCCCAGCGGAGCGGGGCTGGCGGCCAGCATGCCCTGACGGATGGCGTCCAGATCGCCGGCGATGGAAAGGTCCATCACGGTGTCCGCTCCCGCATCCAGCGCGGCCTTGAGCTTGCGCTCCTCGGTATTGAGGCAGTTGCAGAGCGGAGAGGTGCCGATGTTGGCATTGACCTTGATGCGGGACGGCTGGCCCACGATGATGGGTTTCACGCCCTTGTGGGCAGGGTTGCCCAGCAGCACCATGGTTCCGGCGTTGAGGGCGTCGGTGATGGTCTGGGGATCGAGTCCTTCCTCGGCGGCAATCCGGGACAGGTGCGCGTCAAGCAGATCGCGCAGCGTGCTGTTGAGCGAAAGAAGCGAAGATGCCATTGGTTGAGCCTCGCGGGTTGCGACGCAGGGCAGGGATAAAAAAAATCGCACGGCAGGAAAGCGGTGCGACAACGAGCTTCCCTCCGGCAGTGCGAACTGCGTCAGGTTCACAGGGTCTGGGCCGTGCCCA
>CALVGJ010000039.1 GCA_944327045.1 uncultured Desulfovibrio sp. | reverse complement strand
ATCCCGCGGCCCCCGGCCGCATTCCTGTCAGGGGCGGCGGCCTGCGGGCTTGCCCTCGGCGCGGAGGAGGTGTATAGTCACCAACCATGAAACAGCTTTGGGCGCCGTGGCGCATCGAATATATTCTGGGGCCGAAGCCCGATACCTGTGTCTTCTGTCTGCCGGAAAGCACGGAAGAAGATGAGGAACGTCTTGTCCTGCATCGTGCGGGAAGCGCTTTTGTCATCATGAACCGGTATCCCTACAATAACGGGCACATCATGGTTTGTCCGTACCGCCATGTTTCCGAGCTGACGGAGCTCTCCCGCGCGGAAGCCCATGAAATCATGGACCTTGTGCAGCGTTGTAGCGGAATCCTCAAGCAGCACTTTAACTGTGAGGGCATCAACGTGGGGCTCAATCTCGGCAAGGCCGCCGGTGCGGGCATCGGCGAGCATCTGCATTTTCATCTTGTACCACGCTGGAACGGGGATTCTTCCTTCATTGCCGTGATGGATGACGTGCGGACCATTCCTCAGCACATCAGCGAGACGTACAAGGCCCTGCGGGCCTGTTTTTAACGAAAAGCGCCATGAGGAGGAGCTATGCGCTTTCTTAAAGTCCTGATTCTGGTTGTGGCAATCTTTTTGGCGCTGGTTTTTCTGTTCCAAAACCAGACGGCCCTGTCTCAGGACATGGTGCTGACGCTGAACCTCTTCTTCATGGAGCCCATGTCCTCCATTCCTCTGCCCCTCTACTTCATGCTCATTGCCGCCTTTGCTCTGGGTGCGCTGCTGTCCGTCTGCTTTCTTGTCTGGGACAAGATGCACGGCACGGCCCGTTTCATGAAGGCCCGCTGGCGCATCAGCCAGCTTGAGCGCGAAGTGGAAAAGCTGCAGAAGCAGCTGGCCGCCGAGGGCAAGAAGCAGTCCTTTTTCCAGCGTGCCCGTCAGGGCAAGGAAGACGCCGCGCAGGAAAAGCCCGTTGAAAAGTCTGTCGAAACGCCTGTGGAAAAGCCTGCCAATACCAAGCCTCTGGAAACGACTGCCAAGGAAGCCGAAGCGGCTGCCTCTGTCGAGGATATTGTGGCGCCCGATCCCGACAAGCCCTAGAGCATCTTGCCTTTGAAAAAGGCAAAGTGCGAGGCGGCGGGCACAGCGCCGCCCGGCCCAAAAACAAGCGGAAAAAGCGCGTTTTTTCCGCGAAACGCCAGGCCGTATGGTTTGAAACACAAAGCGTTTCAACCTAAAAATGTTCTAATAGGCGCATTCATGGTTGATTTTTAAAGGGGCGGCATCATCGTCTGATGGTGTCGCCCTTTGTGTCTTTCCCTCTTTTGCCCGGTTTTTTTGCCATGCCCGTCACATCCGCTACCCCTACCCCGTCCCCTGCCGCCGCGCAGGCTCCGGCCGGCGCCAAGCTGACCCCCATGTTTGAGCAGTATCTGCGCATCAAGGCCGAGCATCCCGATGCTCTGCTGTTCTATCGTATGGGCGACTTTTACGAGCTCTTTTTTGACGATGCGGTCACGGCTGCCCGAGAGCTGCAAATTGCCCTTACAAGCCGCAGCAAGGACAGCGAAAATCCTGTTCCCATGTGCGGTGTGCCCTGGCATGCCGCACAGGCGTATCTTGCCCAGCTGGTGGACAAGGGCTACCATGTGGCCATTTGTGATCAGGTGGAGGACCCGCGACAGGCAAAGGGACTTGTGCAGCGTGCCGTAACGCGGGTGGTGACGCCTGCTACCGTGCTGGATGAGGCCAATCTGGACAGCAAGAGCCATAACTATCTTGGTGCGCTGTTGCTGGATGCCGACAGCGGCCGGGGGGGCTTCTCCTGGGCCGATATTTCGACGGGGCAGTGGTCGGGGGTGGAACTGCGTCGGACAAGCGAGCTTTGGCAATGGGCGCAGAAACTGGCCCCGCGGGAGTTGCTCGTACCCGAAGACATGGCCTTGCCGCCCCATTGTCTGCTGGAAGGCATTCGCCTTGTGCGGCTGCCGCGTGTGGCCTTTGAGTCCGGCCGGGCCGCGCAGCGCGTGCTCCGTGCTCAGGGGGTGCAGGAACTTCAGGCGCTCGGTCTGCAGGACAAGGAAACGCTTCTGCGAGCCTGCGGCGGTCTGCTGCACTATCTGGAGCAGACGCAGAAGCGTCTTCCTGAACATCTCCTGCCCTTTCAGCCGCTTGATTTGGGGCGGCGCATGCTCGTTGATGACGTGACGGAGCGCAATCTGGAAATTTTTTCGCGTCTGAACGGTCGCAAGGGCAAGGGAACGTTGCGCCATGTGCTTGATCAGACCATGACTCCCATGGGCGGGCGTCTGCTGGAAGACATGCTGCGTCACCCTTGGCGGGAACGCGGGCCCATTGTCCGCATTCAGGATGCCGTGGCCTTTCTGCATGGTGATGACGTCCGGCGCGAGCGCCTGCGGGAAATGCTGGATGCCGTTTACGATATTGAGCGGCTCTCCACGCGCATTACGCTGGAGCGCGCCACGCCGCGGGATTTCATTGCCCTGCGCAACAGCCTTGCCGCGCTGCCGCATGTCTATGCGGCCCTGACCACGCCGACGGACGGGCAGTACGCCACGGAAGAACAGAGCCTCGGCAATGATTTGCCCGCCGCTCTGCATGAGCTCTGCGCCGGTTGGGACTCGTTGGAGGACTGTACGGCTTTGCTGGGGCAAGCCCTGGTGGACAGTCCGCCCACGGTCATCACGGACGGCGGCCTGTTCAAGCCAGGCTATCATGCTGATCTGGACAGCCTCATGGACCTTGTGGAGCATGGCGAGCAGAAACTTCAGGAAATGCTTGAAGAGGAACAGCGTGCCTCCGGCATCACCAAGCTCAAGCTCGGTTATAATCGTGTGTTCGGGTATTTTTACGAGGTCAGCAAGGCCGCGCATTCCGGCCCTCTGCCGGATCACTTCATCAGGCGGCAGACACTTGCCAATGCCGAACGGTTTACAACCCCTGCTCTCAAGGAGCTGGAGGAAAAGCTTCTTTCCGCTTCGGACAAACGCAAGGAGCTGGAGTATTCTCTCTTTGTGTCTTTGAGGACGCATATGGCCGCCCAGAGGGAACGCCTGCTGCATATGGCGGATGTGCTGGCCCAGCTGGATTACTGGCAGTCACTGGCCCATGTGGGACGGCGAAACGGCTGGTGCCGTCCCGAGCTTGAGGATTCCACGCAGCTCTTTCTGCGCGAGGGGCGGCATCCGGTGGTGGAGGCCATGGTGGGCAGCGCCAATTTTGTGCCCAATACGGTGGTACTGGACGAGAAGCGGCGGCTCTGCCTGCTCACAGGGCCCAATATGGCGGGCAAGTCCACCGTCCTGCGCCAGGTGGCCATCATCTGTCTGCTGGCTCAGATGGGGAGTATGGTTCCGGCTGCTGAAGCCCGCATCGGCCTTGTGGACAAGTTGTTCTCTCGGGTAGGCGCATCGGACAATCTGGCGCAAGGGCAAAGTACCTTCATGGTGGAGATGATGGAGACTGCCCGTATTCTGCGGCAGGCCACCCGCCGCAGTCTGGTCATTCTGGACGAGATCGGCCGGGGCACCAGCACCTATGACGGTGTGGCACTGGCCTGGGCCGTGGTGGAAAATCTGGCCGGGCGGCTTGGCGGCATTCGTACCTTCTTTGCCACGCACTATCATGAATTGACCGCGCTGGAGGGTCGCATCCCCGGCGTCTTTACCATGAACATCGCCATTCGGGAACATAATAACGATATTCTGTTCCTGCATCGTCTGGTTCCCGGTCCGTCCGACCGCAGCTACGGTGTGGAGGTTGCCCGGCTGGCAGGGGTGCCCTCCCCCGTGGTGCAGCGGGCGCGCGCCATTCTGGCTGATCTGGAGCGTGGTCGGGGGGAAGGACGCAGCGAGACCCCGGTTTCCCTTGCCCTGCCCGGTCTGGAACTGCCGGAAGCTCCTTCGGCGAAGAAGAGCAAAGGCATTGCCGCCGTCAATCCGCACGAAGCCTGCCGGGCTTTGCCGCAGGAGCATCCGCTGGTTCTGTTGTTGCGGGATGTGGAACCGGAGAAGCTGACTCCGCTGGAGGCTCTTCGTCTGGTGACGGAATGGAAGCAGCTCTGGGGTATGCCGCCTCGTTCCGATAACGAAGCGGAAAACGCGAGAGGCATTGCTGATCAGTCATCCGCTGCGGCGCAGGTAAAAACGATAAACGGCAACGAGGAGCTCTCCTTTGCCGTTCCGCCTGCCGATGCGAAAAATCTGGACGAGCCGCCGTTTTAGCTCGGTTTTTCTGATGAAAGTGACAAGGGATGTGCGGTATGAGTCAGCCCAATCCGTGGAGCGTCATCCAGTCCATTGCCGAACAGCGCATTGCTGAAGCACAGGAACAGGGAGCATTCGATAATCTGCCCGGGATGGGGCGTCCGTTGCAGTTGGAGGATGACAGCCATATTCCGCCGGAATTGCGCATGGCCTACAAGGTACTGCGTAATTCCGGCTGCCTGCCGCCGGAAATGCAGGATCGTAAGGACATCGCCAATCTCGTGGACATGCTGGAGCAGTGCGAGGACGAGCAGGAGCGCGTACGTCAGATGCAGAAACTCCGGCTGCTCATCATGCGTGCCAGAACACGGCATGAGCGGGTGCTGCATCTGGATGATGAGCAGTATTACGACCGGCTGCTGGAAAGGCTTTCCCGCAAGACGGTTGCCGGGAGTGCCGGTAAAGAGGCCTGATCCTTTTTGTCAGCGGAAAGCACACTTGAGAGGGAAGAAGACTGTTTCTGCATTGCGATGGAGTGAGGATGTGTTTTTCTTGAAATTTGTGCATTTCGTGAAATATATAGCCTTTTTATTTTTATTGTATGTGTTGTTCTGCACAAATTTTATTTACAATACAGGTTCTCTCGTTGCAAGTCGGGGATATTTTATCCCGAAAGAGTCCTCCCTTTTTACCTTCTCCGTTACATTGGACAATATAGGCAATGGAGAATACTGGCTGTACGGAGAAGATGATGCCTTCTACTATTATGCCGGTGTGATGCCTTATGCCGTCATGGCGAAAGATGCGCCCTGCCCCGGTTTGGACAAGCTGGATTACAGAACCTGGTGCGGCGTTGCCGTCCCGACGCATGACGGCTATCCTCAATGACGTTCCTCTCCCCTTTTTGCGGGCGGCTATGCGTTCTGTCCTCGCTGCCGGGCGTCGTCAGGCAGGTGGATGCACATGTCCGTATCCCAGAGGCTGCGGTAGCCCCAGAGCAACGCGCTGAGCACTGTCAGGCAGACAGTGGCGCAGATGGCCATCATGATGCTGCCCTGATACAGAATGGCCGTGGCAGGGGCCGCTCCGGCAAGAATCTGGCCGGTCATCATACCCGGTAAAAATACTATCCCCATGCCCAGCATGGAGTTGAGCGTGGGCAGGAGGGCTGTTTCCAGAGACGTGCGCACAATCGGGAAGAGAATGCGCTGCGGGCGCACGCCCAGATTGACCAGAGTGCGGATGCGTCCCTGCTGTCCCTGCAGAGCGGTTTCAAAACTTTTGAGCGCCAGACTGAGGCCGGTCATGGCATTACCCATGAGCATTCCCCCCAGCGGAATGACATATTGCGGATTGAAGGCATTTTGCCCCGCAATGCAGGTTACAAAAAATAGGGTGGAAAGCAGGCCGCAACAGGCAAGACAGCAGGCGACGCAGCGGGCAAAGCGGCGGTTGAGGTCCGGATGGCGTCCCAGCACGGTATGGATGGTGAAACCGGTCATGAGCGCCAGATAAACCGTTGTCAGTAGTGGGTGCGGATGGGCAAACAGCCAGGTCAGCACAAATCCGGCCAGGATAAGTTGCAGGGTCATGCGCAGGCCGGCCATGAACAGGAGGCGTGTCTGTGCGATGCGGCAGGCTTTCATAACGCCGCCGACCATGAGCAGCAGGACATAGGCCAGAAGAAAGGGCGCTATCTGAGCGGGCAGTGAGGATTCCATAATCGTTCCGGGGGCTTTCGATGAGGAAGCTTATGCGATTCAGGCGAGCTCCAGCAGAGTGTCGGCAAAACGGGACGTCAATTCCCGGTCGTGGCTGACAACGAGAAGGCTCATGCCGTGCTGTGCGGCAAAATCACGCAGATTTGTCATAAGGCGACAGGCCGTGTCGCTGTCCAGGGCGGATGTCGGTTCGTCCAGCAGGAGGACACGCGGCACAAGGGAAAGGCAGATGGCCAGAAAGACCCGCTGGCGTTCCCCGCCGGAAAGCGTGCCGCAGGGACAGTCCACGGGCAGCTGGCAGGCACAGAGATCAAGAAAGCGGCGCATGCCCCCCTGCTGCGGCTCCGATATATCGCGCAGCGCGTAGAACTGCCGGAAGTTGTCGGCTATGCTGCCGTCAAAGAGAAAAATTTCCTGCCCGGCCAGCAGAACGTCATGCCTGAGCTGCAACGGGTCACAGGTGCGGACGTCCCGACCGTCAAGGCAGACCTGACCGGTGTCGGGGACAAGCGTTCGATTGCAGAGGCGCAGCAAGGTGCTCTTGCCGCAGCCGCTTGGGCCGCAGATAATGTTTATGCCCTGCCGCTGAAAGGCTGTATCGGGATAGCGGATTCCGGCAAAGGACAGATCGTGGGTGCTAAGAATGGGCTGCATGGCTGATGGGCTGGATAGCGTGGAATGCTTTTTTTGTTATGGCGGGATAACATTGCGGAGGGGCCGTAACTTCTCCGCGGCAGATGAGTTCATTCAGGAGTGCCCAACCGTGGAGGCTTGACTCTTCTGCAGCTCTATGCCCAACGGCGGAAATTCAACTCGCATTCTGCCTTGCTTTGTCCTGCAAGCAGGCGAGATGCTCTCTCCTGTATGGCTGTCTCGATAAGGTGCAGGCGTCTGGGAGGCAGGTTATATCTGGGATGGCGTTTCAGCTTGATATGCAGCAGCTGTTCCAGCCCCTCGTAGTGGCGGGTTTTCAGGCAGAGTCTTGCCGCCGAGAAAAAATCGCTGTAGCACGCGGGAGTCTGTGCATCCGCAAAATCAAGAAAGGCTTCCCTGCTCTCCATTTCGGCTTGGGCGGCAAAATTGAACAGGGCGTTGCCATGATCAAAAAGAGGTGCCGGCCCTGCCAGACGGTTGCTTCTCGATGCGACAAGAAAGCCGAAATTGCCGAGATGGCGATCCGTATTGCCGATGACCGCGTCAAATATGACCATATCCTCCAGAGCTGATTTGTACTCCTGGCCGAGTTCCGCGTAATAGTCGATGACAGCCTGCATGCCGCCGCTTTGTACGATCTGCCCGACAGGCACGAATCCGGTTTCCTTGCTGGTGAACAGCTCGCAGCGGGAACAGAGATTCGCTTTCCACTTGGCCAGACCATACGGAATGGCGTTGACGCCCAGCACTTGGGCGACCTGCCATGCGTAATACTCTGAATAAGGTTCATTGCCTGTATTGGAGGCGCCTTCTGTGCCCCCCTTGTACAGGTACACTTTTCCCGACAGTCTCCGCCAGCACTTGGGGAGCATGCCATGCGTCGTGAATTCGGGACTGGGCGCCACGGGGCGCACGGCGCTCCCCTCACCGGTAAAGGCCATATTGGCCAGCAGTTCGCTGAATCTGTTTTCGTACAGATTGCATTGCGCAAAATTTTTTCGGAAATCGGAGCGGACGACCCAATAGCTGTCGTTGAGCGAGAGTCCCTTGCTGACGTCCATGATGGCCAGGGTGGCATTGACGGATAGTCCGGCCTTGGCCAGAAATGAGTGAACATAGGCTCTGTTTGGGGGAATTTTTCTGAATCGCAGCCAGCGGGCCAGCCCCTGACCTGTCGCCTCCATCCCCGGCGGCAGCAAAGGCAGGGCATCCTGTTCCATGCGGAGTATGTTGACGTCGGGAGTCTCTCCGGTATCGCAGGCGGAGAATCGAATCAGCTCCCTGTCAAAAAGTTTCAGAATATAGTCGGCCATATCCGCTCCGTTTTTTGCTTCATGCGGCGTCGATCAGAGGGAATTTCGCTCTCGGCTACCCGCAAACAGCGGGTTTAGGGGGAAAGTTCTGAAGTTAGAACAGATCGGCATCCGCAGGTATGCGTTCCCAGCAGATGCGGCCCTTTTTGCGGAATTTTCGCAGCAGGACGTAGATGCTGCCGGGGCCGCCGTCGTGCGGCTGGGCGGTACAGAAGGCCAGAACAACGCGTTTGAAAGGGTCTTGCGTCAGCCAGGTCTGGAGCTTGCCGCGCAGGATACCTACGCCATCCGGAGAATTTTTGCCACGACCGGGTACCAGCAGCACAGTACGCAGCCCCTTGTACCAGGCGCCCCGCATGAAGCCGCGCAGCGTTTCAAAGGCTTGCAGGACATTGAGGCCGTGCAGGTCAAGATGCGCTTCCGGGCTGAGGGAACCGGAGCGCAGTTTGCCCATGATGAGCGGGTCCAGCCCTACCACATGGCCTTCCAGATATTCATCTGTAAAGGAAAGCGCAAACTCCAGCTTGCCGTCCAGAAAATCCTGCAGCGACGTGTCCGCTGCCGGCGGCGGAGACTGCGGATTGACGGCCGGAGCAACGGCTCTTCCCTTGCCTGCCAGAGGGGCTACCTGCTTCATGGCCAGCAGGAAGGCGTCCTCTTCTTCATCCGCAAGCCGCCTTTCCGGCGTAGCCGCCTGCTCCCGGACGGACGGGAGAGCAGCTTGTGCTGCCGCGCTGCCGACGTGCCGGCGGTTCTTCTTCATCTTTTCCGTGAGGTTTCCCTGCTCATCCAGAGAAAAGCCCCGTCGGTCCGCAGATTGGGCGGGAGCCTTTTCCACGCGTGTCATGGCCGCCAGAAACAGAGCGGTATCGGCATCTTCATCAGGGTGAACATGTTTTTTCCCGCTGCTGTGGGACTTTTGCCGGGCATCCGCACCGGCAGTCTTCCTGTCTCGACGAGGAAAATCCTTCTGGTCAAGTACGGCAAAGGGATTGTTGAAACGGGAATTACCGTTATCGTCGGAATGAGCCTTATGGAACATGGCGACCCCTTCGGACAAAAAAGCCGCGGACGGATCCGCGGCTTTTGCAGGTTCTGCTGAAAGAACTATTGTGCCGTAGCGGGAGCTTCCGCCGCAGGCGCAGTCTGTGCATCGCTCGTAGCCGGGGCGGCAGCGGCGTCGGGTGTCTGCGGAGCGGCCGGAGCGCTGTCTTCAATGCTCACCGGCGGCGTATTGAGGATTTGAGACTCGTCGGAGTTCTTATGTGAGCTGGTAACATAGGTATAGCTCAGGGAGGTGATGACAAAAACAACTGCCATAAATGCCGTCAGTTTGGCAAGGATGCCCCCTGCGCCGGCGCTGCCGAAAACGGAGGTGCTGCCGCCTCCCCCGAAGATGACGCCCATGCCTTCCTTGCCCGCCTGCAGGAGAATGAGGACGACAAGAAGAACGCAAACAATGATGTGAAGCGTTAAGATAAGGGTTTCCACTGCTTCCTCCGGGAAGTACCGCCTTCAGGCATTACCTGAAGAGTGCGCCGTTCTGCAACGAGGCTGACGGTATCAGGCAAAGATGATCTGGGCGAAAGAATCCGCGTCCAAAGAAGCGCCTCCTACCAGAAGGCCGTCCACATTGTCAAGGGCAAGCAGCCCCGCGGCATTGGCAGGCTTGACGCTGCCGCCATACAGCAGCGGCGTGCCTTCCCCTGCCGCACCAATGACTTCGCGCAACAGTTCGCGGGCAATGGCGTGGGCTTCGCCCGCCTCTTCCGGGCCGGCTACCTTGCCGGTACCGATGGCCCAGACCGGTTCGTAAGCCACAGCCAGTCGGCTGACGTCGGCAGGGGAAACTTCCGCCAGACCGGCCTGAAGCTGACGCTGCAGCACGGCACGCAATTGACCGCCCTCCCGCTCGGCAAGGGTTTCTCCAATGCAGAGCATGACGGAAAGGCCCTGCGCAAGGGCAAAAGCCGTTTTTCGCCCTACGAGTTCATCGCTTTCCAGCAGGACATGGCGGCGCTCGGAATGGCCCGTCAGTACCCAGGACACTCCGGCGTCACACAGCATACGGGGCGAAATTTCACCGGTAAAGGCCCCTTCCACGGCCGGGTAGACATCCTGTGCGCCGGTTGCCGCGCAGGATAGCCCTTCAAGGGCGGTGGCCACTTCGGCAATGGCCGTGAACGGCGGATACACGATGACCTGTCGCCCGGCAGGCTGGTTTTCCGTCAGGCGGCGGGCCAGGGCCGTAGCCGTTTCCCGGGCCTCGGCGCGGGTTTTGTACATTTTCCAGTTGGCGGCAATAATTTTCTGCATGTTGGACATCCACTCAGTCCCTGACGAGGCGTTCGTAGATCAGGGCATCCTCGTCAGGGGCGCGATAATAGTTGCGTCGTCGCCCTACCGGGCGAAAGTCAAAGCTTTTGTACAGGCCGATGGCCGGAATATTGCTTTCTCGCACTTCCAGCAAACTCTTTTTAATACCCATTTTCTCCGCCACTTGCAAGGCCATTCCCAGTACCCGGCGTCCAAGTCCTTGTCTGCGCCTCTCCGGCGTTACGGCAATATTGAGTATTTCCAGTTCGTCAGCGCTGTGGTAAAAGGATATGTAGGCCGCAAGTCCTGTTGCTTCCATCAGGCCGAAGGCGGCGAAAGCCGGTTGTCGGAAGGCGGCGCGGCATTGTTCCTCAGTCCAGGGCTGGCTGAAGCAACGTTTTTCCAGGGTGAACATGGCCTGCGCGTCCCCGGCGTGCAGGCGGCGAAATGTCAGAGCCGTTTCAGGTGTGATCATGCGGAATCGTCCCTTGCTGGCGGGCGCGCACTCCCTGCTGGAAGTCGTCGATGCCCGTAATCGTCCTTTTTGCCGCCTTGCCGAACGTCTTGTGCGGGAGCAGCGGCTTGTTCATCGGGAAATCTGTCTGCTTGTGGGCAGTCGGGAAAGTATTCTGCTGGCTGCCGGTTCGCAGGGCTGGGACTTTTTTGCGCGCAGCCCCGTGCCCGCCGGAGTATCCTTGCTGGAAAGCGCCGAGGCGCTGGCCCTGCGGCAGGGGCTGGCGAACTGCCGCTTGCGTGAACTGGGTACGCTGTCGCCCTGTCCGGCCACGGAGCAGTCTTTTGTGGCTCTTTTTTCGCTGCGGGTCACGCCCTCCCGTATGCGTCTTCTGGCTGAGGATACCGCCACACGTCTGCTATTGGATCGAGAGGAGTTCAGGGGGCTGGCCCTGTACGGCGGAGAGCTGCTTTCGCCTCTTGTACGGCATGCTGTTCTGGAAAGCTCCCTGCTGGCCTGAGCTCTGTTGTGTGTTTTTGATAAACCGCGCTTTTTCCGCAAAACGGCAGGCCGTATGGTTTGGAACGCAAAGCGTTTCAAACGGAAAATGCTCTAAGCCGGAGGGGAAGAGAACTTGGCCGTCCGCAACAAATCGCGCATGGCTTCATGTACATGGCCGTTGGTGGCCAGTATTTCGTCTCCGAAGCGGTAGGGAGCTCCGTCGCTGCCGCTTATCCGGCCACCGGCTTCCGTGACGAGCAATATGCCTGCCGCCACATCCCAGGGCTTGAGTCCTCGTTCAAAATAGGCATCCAGCTGGCCGGAGGCCACATAGGCCAGATCGATGGACGCCGCTCCCATGCGTCGCAGATTCTGTACCTCCGGCAGGACGGCGGCAAGCTGCGCCATGATGTACGGCAGTTCTTCGCGGATGGTGTAGGGAATGCCCGTCGCCACCAGACTGTCCGTCAGCCGTTCCGCCGAGCTGACGGAGAGGCGCACGCCGTTGCGGAAGGCTCCGCCGCCGCGGTGCGCCCGATAGCATTCATGCAGCATGGGCACGTTGACAATGCCCAGTACGGGCTCTCCCCTGTCCCAGAGGGCAACGGACGTGCCCACATGCGGCAGGCGATGGACAAAGTTGGTCGTGCCGTCCACCGGGTCAATGATCCAGCACAGGCCATCTGTACCTGGGCCGAACGTATCGCCCTCCTCGGCGAGAATGCCCGCCTGCGGCACGAGCTGTCGCAGCTCCTGCACAAGAAATGCCTCCACGGCCTCGTCGGTTTCGGTGACAAGGTCAATGCGCCCCTTGTGGCGAATATGGCTGGGATGTCGCCAGTGCTCAAAAATGATGTCGCCGCTGCGGCGTACCAGTGCCTCTACCTTGTCCGTGAGGGCGGACAGGTTGCAGGAAAGATCGTACATGGCGCGTCAGTTGATGAAAACAGGTTGATACTGCTTGCGATCCAGCATGGCCTTGGCTGTTCCGCGCAACACCGTGGTCAGCGGTTCCTTGTCCACAAAGACCTTGAGGCGTGTTTCGCGGGAAATGCGCTGATCCAGTCCCCTGAGAAGAGAACCGCCCCCTGCCATAAGCAGTCCGTTGCGGTGAATATCCGCAGCCAGTTCCGGCGGGGTACGCTCCAGTGTCCGCAGGACAGCCCCCACGATGGCCTGAATGCACTCGTTGAGCGCTTCACGGATATGCCCTTCGCCGATGGTGATGACCTTGGGTGCGCCCTCTACAAGGTCCTTGCCGGAAACTTCCAGACGAGGAGAATCCGGACGCGGCACGGCGTTTCCGAGAATTTTTTTGACATTTTCTGCTGTTATTTCGCCGACCTCAAGTCGGAAGACGTCCCGCAGGTAGCGCTGTACGGCCATATTCATGGCATCGCCGGCCACACGTACCGACTGGGAGACCGCAATGCCCGAAAGGGTGATGACCGCAACCTCACTGGTACCGCCGCCAATGTCGAGCACCATGTTGCCCAGAGGTTCGCCCACGGGCAAATCCGCTCCCAGCGCTGCGCCCATGGGTTCTTCCACCAGTGAGACGTCATGTGCTCCGGCCAGATGCGCCGAATCGATGACGGCCCGTTTTTCCACCTGCGTGATGCCGGTGGGGATGCAGATAACCATGGACGGTTTGACCAGACGCAGACCGGTGATGATTTTGCGCACAAAGTAGGCAATCATGGCCCGCGTTACGTCAAAGTCCGCGATGACGCCGTCTTTCATGGGGCGGATGGCCCGGATGCGCTGGGGAGTACGGCCCAGATATTCGCGCGCCTCGCTGCCCACGGCAAGCACCGTGTTTTTCAGAACGTCCACGGCGACCACCGAGGGTTCGTTGATGACGATGCCATGCTTGCGGGTAAACAGCAGCGTGTTGGCAGTTCCCAGATCCATGGCGATGTCCTGGGCAAAAAAGCGGCGAAGCAGATGCGGCAGCATGGCTATTCTTCACTGGCATGGGGGTGCGGGGCATTGTCCGGATCGTACATGCGGGAACCGCTGGTATGCACTTGCGCCCGCGGCAGCATATTGCGCAGTCTGGTCTTGAGATAGAGATTTTCCAGAAAGAGGGCCAGATGATCCACCGCCAGCTGAACGAAACTGCGCAGTGCCTCGTCCATTTCGCGGGGGGTTGTATGCGCAAGGCAGAGCACGCAGCGCGTGCTTCTGTTGACGATGACCGGCATGCAGATGACGGCCTGGAAATCCGGCACGTCCGGAAGTTTGGCAAAGAGCATGGTTCCCTGCCCGCCGTTGCTGCCTTCCACAAAGACGGGCTGGTCGTTGTTGAACACCCATCCCGCCAGACCGCTGTTCATGCTGAATTCCAGCATTTCTCCCTCGTTGAGCAGCAGCGGGACGGATTCGCATTCCAGACAATAGGCTTCCCCGGGCCGCACTACCGATGCAAAGGCGCAATAGTCGAAATTCGTGGCCTCGGCTACCGTTTTCAGGTAATTCTGGATGAACTGCGGCCAGCGCTTGTGGTGAAAACGCAAACTCTGAATGACGCAAAGCTGGGCAAAGTACCGGGAGATATCACCTCCCAGCGGCTCCGCCCCGCCCTGCGCGTTTTGCTGGCGAGTGATGAGCTCCGCAAACATCTGCAGAATTTTGTAATCCTTGTCCGTGAAGGAGTACTGGCGCTTGCTGTCCACGCACAAGGCCCCTCCCGTGGGCACGGGGCAGCCCATGAAGGCCTTGACTCCTCCCTCTTCTCCTTCACGGTAGTACCCCAGCGTGCTCTGGTGCTTGTCGAAGTTGGGCACGACAAGCGGCTGGCGGTTGCGCAGTATCCAGCCCACAAGCCCCTTGCCAGGCTGGATGGTGCTGCCCTCCGCAATGCCGTCCCCCAGACTGAAGGCGGCAACCAGGCGGTGAACCTCTCCTTCGCCCTCCGTACTTTCCTCCGGCAGGAAGAGTACGGCGGAATAGGCGTCGAAAACGCTGCAAACGATGCTCAGAACGTGCTTTTCAAGGATATTGTTCATAGATATGCGGGGAATGCACCGATGTTGAGGTATTGTCCGTCATCACGGACGACGGTGGTATGCTACCAGAGAAAAGGGGGAGCTGCAACTGCCGGGCTCGCCGGTTTTTTTGTAAAAACAGCAGAAGGAGTACTGGAAATCGGCGGAAAAATATCGTAGAATTTCTTTCTACAGGAGAAGGTGAAACATGCTCAAATGGCAAGAAGTTTTCAGCAAAAACGGCCTGCCCTGGCAGGATGCCGAAACGCTTGCCGAGCCGTTGTCGTGCAGCACTCTTGCCCAGCTCAAGTCCTTTCTTGATGCGGTACATATTCGTTTCTGTCTGGTCAAGCCCTTTCAGGAATCCAAGGGCTATCCGCTGGTGGAGTCGCGCGAGCTGCTCCCCTCCTTTGACAATGACATGTTCGAGCACAAGGAACTGCCCGGTTTTGCCATGGTGGCCTTTGCCCGGCAACTGCACTATTTTTCTGAAATTTTTCAGTACGACAAGCTGCATCCGGTCATTACCGAAGTGGAAGGCGTGTCCTGCTGCCCGCTGGAAAGCCAAGTATATCACCAGAATCTGGAAACCATAGCTTCTCGCCTGCCGCGTCTGCATCAGGATGTGTTCCGGCAACAGTTCCGCACGGCGGATACCTCCCTGCTGGACACCTATCCGTCTCTTGTGCCCTATCTCTGCAGCATGGACAGGGCGCAGGTGCTGGCGCTGGATGCCGGACGGCAGTTTCATCTGGCCGGCATCTTTGCCTCCTTTCCCTCGGATATCGACAGCGAACTCAAACGGTTCGGCATTCGTATCGGCAAGTTCGTCTACGGCGACAACGAGCTGTACGAGCGCAACCGTATGTTTGTCTATCAATATCTCATGGAGCTTTACGGCTTTCCCATCGTTTCCGAACGCCGCACCTCGTCCGCCCTTTTTGCGCGCAAGCTGCACAAGATGGGAGAGCGTTTTCTGCTGCGGGTGCTGGGACAGACGGATCGCACCCTTACCACCTATACGGCTGATGGCGAGAACCGTCGCTATCCCCTCCTGGAAAAGATCGCGCTTGTCAAGGTGGACGAAGATCAGGAGGAAGTCATCGAGCGCATCGACGAAGGCGGTTTTTTTCTCGACAGGGCCCGCCGGGTCATCATCATCCGCATCACCTATCGTCAGCACAGCTTCGATCAGAGCAACGTACGGCAGGATCGCGCCCTTTCAGTAGCCTTTCAGGAAGTGCTGCATCCTTTGACGGGGCAACCGCTGCCGGGCCTCAACATCATCAAGGATACCACCAACATGTTCCTGCGTCTCAACGACATCGTGCGCGGGGAGTATTCGGGCCGCATTGTCTACAAGCGTACCGAAGTGGTGGAGAATACCGATACCGACGAAAAGCGGCTCAAGTTCCTCTATGCCTGGCTGACCAAGCATCAGCGCCGCATGATCAGTTACAGTGACGAATTTTTTTCCAACGTGAGCAAGGTGCTTTCCCGCTACCTCTATGCGCCGGAAAATGACGAGGCCTTTGAAACCATGCGCGAGCTGCACCGCGAAGTCTGCACGCGCTTCAGCTATATTCAGCAGGCGCGGCGCGTACGTATTCTGGAAGATTTGCGCTTGCGCACCTTCAAGGGCACACGCATCACCTACCGGCAGATGATGCGTGAGGCGATCGAACAGCTTACGGACCTCAAGTTTGAAATCTCCACCTTCTTTCCTGACCTTGTGGACGCTATCATGAAGTGTGTGGAGGGTATCCTGTCCGATCGCTACATGCTCCGCACCTATATGGAACCGTCGGAAGAACATCTGAGCAAGGCCGGGCTTGAAATACGGCGTAATTATGGCAAACTGGTTTCCCTGCTGGATGGCTTCAGGGCTGTCCGCAAGGCAAGAACCCACAAGGATGAGGCCCTGTCGTGAGCGAACATCGTTTTTATCTGGCGCCGGAAAGCTGGCCTGAGGCTGCGGGAGGCGAAGCCCTCCTGGAGGGGCAGGAGGCCGTACATCTGGCACAGTCCCTGCGTCTTGGCCCGGGGACGGATGTCAGCCTGCTGGACGGCAGGGGACGTACCGGTCTGTTTACTGTGGTGGAAAATGGCAAACGCAAGGTGCGTCTTGTCTGCCGTGCTCTGGATGCTTATCCGGAACCCGTTTCCCGCGCCATTGTCGCCCTGGCCTTCAGCAAGGCCGTGCGGCGCGGCTTTTTCATGGAAAAGGCCGTGGAGCTGGGCGCCTGGGAAGTCTGGCTCTGGCAGGGAGACCACAGTCAGGGGCGGCTGCCCGCCGATATTCGGGAATCCTGGCAGAATCAGATGATTGCCGGCGCCAAGCAGTGCGGCAATCCCTGGCTGCCTCAGATTCGCGCACTTTCCGGCGGCATCGGTGATGTGCTTGCCCTGTCCGAGCAGGTGGATCAGCGCATCCTGCCTTGGGAGCTGCAGGACGGCTCTTCCATGCTGACGCCCGATATGGTGGGCCGTCCCGGCACGACCCTTTATGTCATCGGACCTGAAGGCGGTTTCTCGACGCGTGAACTGGATGCGCTGCGGGCGGCTTCCTTCCGCATGGTCAGTCTGGGGCAGCGGGTTTTGCGTTGCGAGACGGCGGCAACTCTTTGTCTGGGGATTCACTGGTGGGCTTCACATCTCACGAACAACCGTCCCTCCTGAGCAGTGGGGAGGTTTCCGCCCGCCCTCTGCCGGAGCGGCTGCGCCCGGACGGTTTGGATCTTTTTCTCGGGCAGCCGCATCTTGCGGCCAAGATTCGCTCCTTCATGCAGGCCCCGCGTCTGCCGAGCCTGCTTTTTTTCGGGCCGCCCGGCTGCGGCAAATCTACGCTGGCCCTGCTGCTGGCGCGTGCCAGCGGCAAGCGCTATCTCCGCATCAGCGCTCCGGAAGCGGGCCTGCAACATCTGCGGCGATCGCTGGCCGGAGTGGAGGTGCTGGTTCTGGATGAACTGCACCGTTTTTCCAAGGCGCAGCAGGACTTTTTTCTGCCGCTGCTGGAATCCGGCGAACTGACGCTGCTGGCCAGCACTACGGAAAATCCCTCCTTCAGCGTAACGAGGCAACTGCTCTCTCGTCTGCATGTGCTGCGGCTACGCCCGCTGGGGCGCATGGAACTCATGGAGCTTGCACGGCGTGGTGCGGAATATCTGCACATCACACTCGATGAGGCCGCGCGGGAAGTGCTGGCGTCGGCGGCGGGAGGGGATGCCCGTACACTGCTCAATCTGGTGGAGTACGCGGCTGCCCTGCCGGAAGAAAGCCGCCATGCCGAGCCGCTCAAGGCTGCCCTGCCGGAAATGCTGGCCCGGCATGACAAGGACGGAGACAATCATTACGAGCTGGCTTCGGCGCTTATCAAATCCATTCGCGGCAGCGACGTGGACGCGGCACTCTTTTATCTGGCCTGTCTGCTGGAGGGAGGGGAAGACCCTCGTTTCATCTGTCGTCGTCTCATTTTGTCGGCATCCGAGGATGTGGGACTGGCTGATCCGCAGGCTCTGCCGCTGGCTGTTGCCTGTCAGCAGGCCGTGGAATTCGTGGGCATGCCCGAGGGCTTCATCCCGCTGGCGGAAACGGTGGTCTATCTGGCGCTTGCCCGCAAGAGCAATTCCAGTTACGCCGCATATCTGAATGCTCAACGTGAAGTGAAGCTCAACGGCGTACCGCCTGTACCGTTGCATCTGCGTAACGCCACAACCCAGCTGCAACGCGAATGGGGCTATGGCAAGGATTACAAATACCCCCACAACTATCCGGAAGGTTATGTGGAGCAGGTCTACCTGCCGGATGAGGTGCAGGGGCGGCGCTTCTACCAGCCCAAGGACTGCGGCGACGAGGCTCGTCTGAGTCAGTGGTGGCGAAGGATACATAAAATTCACAAGGATGGCTGACGGATGAAAATGCCCATGCCCTTTGACAACAGTTTTTTCTGCCGTAAATTCCTGCAGGAAGACAGTTACCGCAGCCCTGCCCTGCCCGCTGTTCCGGCAGCGGGGCTGCTGCGCTCCTGCGGCTTTTATTATCGCCTTTTTCTGGGCCCTGTGCGCTGGCTGTGCGCCAAGGCGGCCCGCGGCGAATGCAGCGATGCGGCATGGGTGCATGCCAGCGCCTGGGTGGCCGAACTGATGGAAGGGCTGGGCTGCCCCATCTTTGTGGACGGCATGCGGCATTTCGAGCAGCTTGACGGGCCATGTCTCTTTGTGGGCAATCACATGAGCACGCTGGAAACCTTTCTCCTTCCCAGCATCATCCGGCCGTTCCGGCCCGTGACCTTTGTGGTTAAGAAAAGCCTGACTACCATGCCCTTTTTCGGAGCGGTCATGCGTTCGCGTGAGCCTATTGTCGTGGAGCGCGTCAATCCTCGGCAGGATTTGGCAGCGGTGCTGGAGGGGGGGCAACGCCTGCTGGAAAAGGGTATATCCATCATCGTCTTTCCGCAGAGTACGCGATCCCGGCAGTTCAGCGAAGAACATTTCAATACCATCGGCATCAAGCTTGCGCGTAAGGCGGGTGTTCCTGTGGTGCCGCTGGCCCTCAAGACGGATGCCTGGGGCAAGGGGAAACACGTCAAGGAGCTGGGCCCGGTGCGGCCCGGCATGCCGGTACGTTTTGTCTTTGGCGAAGCCATGACCGTCAGCGGTAACGGTAAGACGGAGCATGCCGCCATCTGCTCGTTCATCCGTGAGCATCTTGCTTGCTGGGAAGCGGAGGACGGGGTCAACGGCGCGGCATGAGTACGGTCTGCTGTTTTTATTCGGTGCTGAAAAAGGAAAGGGGACGCCATGCGCCCCCTCTCCTTTTTTATATAGTAGACGCTGCCTGTCAGGGGAGCCGCGTTCCTGAGGGACATATTTTTTTGAGGAGAAGCTTGTTCCGGCCTTTCCATATGAGGAACATTTTTTTCTGATTTTTTCGGGCCGGGAGAGAAGAGCTTCCTGTGTCTGACGGGGGGTAGAGGAAATTTCCATGAGTCTGTCGGAAAAATTATGTTCAGACAAAGAAAAAAGGGGTTATGCTTCTGCATAACCCCTTGATTTTTCTGGTCGGGATGGCGCGATTTGAACGCGCGGCCTCAGCGTCCCGAACGCTGCGCTCTAGCCAAACTGAGCCACATCCCGTTGCGAAAGAAAACCTAGCTCAACGCGGGAAGAATTGCAAGCCTTTTTTTCATTTGTCAATTTTTTTTATCTGCGGTAGATTTTTTCCGTTGAGCGATGAACTACTTTAGCTCTGGAGCTTTCCCGTGGTACGAGTTCTTGTCGTTGACGATTCTACATTTATGCGCAGCGCCATCGTGGCCCTGCTGGAAAAAGACCCTGAAATCACCGTTTGCGGTACGGCCAAGGACGGACAGGATTGTTTGGCCAAGGTTGCCCAGCTGCAGCCCGATATCATTACCCTGGATGTGGAAATGCCGCGCATGGACGGGCTGGCGACACTCAAGGAGTTGATGCGAACCAATCCCCTGCCTGTGCTTATGGTCAGCTCCCTGACGGCTGAAGGGGCTGAAACTACCCTCAAGGCCCTGGAATACGGGGCACTTGACTTCATTGCCAAGGTAAGCGGGGCCGACCAGGAAGAATTCGGCGTCGAACTGCGGCACAAGGTCAAGTCCATTTCCCGGCGCAAGGCTTTCCTTCGTCTGCGCTATACGCGCACCAATCTGGAGGCCGGGCGCGGCTCTCCCCTTTCCTCTTCTGCCGGCAGTGGCTCGTCGGCCCTTGGCAGTACTGCGGGCGGCACAGCACGCCCCTCTTCACTTCCTTCCGGTTTGGGCAGAACTCCCGGTGTAGGCAGCTTGTCCGGCAGTACATCCGCTTCCTCACGCCAGACAGGGGCATCACCCCGTCCCATGCGGAGTTCTTCCACAACGGCAAACGCAGGTTCCGCCGCCTCGGCAGGCAGCATTATTCGTCCCTGCACCGGCACGCACGATATCGTCGTAATCGGCGTCTCCACAGGAGGGCCGCCGGTAGTGCAGAAAATTCTTTCCGCCCTGCCCGCCAATTTCCCTGCCTGCATTCTGGTGGCCCAGCATATGCCAGCAACCTTCACCGGCCCATTTGCCAAACGGCTCGACAGCGTTTGCCAGATCACGGTGACGGAAGCTGCCAACGGGGACAAGATTCAGAACGGGCATGCCTATGTCTGCCCGGGAGGCAAGCATATCGGTATCCAGATGCGGGGACCGCTGCCGGAAGTGCTGGTGACGACGGAACCGACATCCGCACTGTACAAGCCCAGCGTCAACGTGCTGATGGAGACGGCGGGCAACGGTCTTGGCCGGCGGGTACTGGGCGTCATGCTTACCGGTATGGGCTCCGATGGTTGCGAGGGCGCCAAGGTGCTCAAGCAAAGAGGCGGCTATCTGATTGCCCAGAATGAGGCTTCATGCGTTGTCTACGGTATGCCCAAGGCAGTCGTGGATGCGGGGCTGGCCGATCAGATTCTTGATGCCGATGATATCGCCAAGGCAATAATGGCCTGCGTAAAAGGTTAGTTGACTACCTACTCAAGGACACGATCATGCTCGACTCGTCTACCAATGTGCATCAGATACTGGAAAATCTTCAGAGCGAAGACAGTGACGCCATTCGCAGCGGTGCGTTTGCCGCGGGGGACGCAGGTCTTGAGGAGGCCCTTCCCTACCTGTGCAAACATCTGACCAGTGAAAATCTGGGCATACAGGAAGCGGCGGAATACGCCCTGCGGAAAATCCGCGGCGCACGAACCGTGGATGCCGTGTTGCCGCTGCTGCGGAATGATGACGCGCCCATCCGCAATGTGGCCATGGATATTCTGCGCGAGATCGGCGGAGACAACATGCGTGCCCTGCGTGAATGGCTGCATGACGAGGACCCGGACGTCCGCATTTTCGTGTCCGATATTCTGGGATATACGCAGGAACATATTGCGGTCCCTCTGCTGGGGGAAGTGTTGCTGCATGATCCCGAGGTCAATGTGCGCTATCAGGCGGCCGTGAGTCTGGGGGAGTTGGGCTATCCCGAGGCGGTGGACTATCTGGCCAAGGCCATGATGGAAGATGAGGAATGGGTGCAGTTTGCCGTGGTGGAAGCCTTGAGCCGCATCAATGACGAATCGACCATCCGGGCCCTTGTGCAGGTGTTGCCGGACGTCTCACCACTGGTGTGTTCCGCCATTATTGACGCTATCGGCAGCGTGGGCGACATCAAAACCATTCCGCTGCTGTTCAAGTCGCTGGAGAATGTCAGCGTGGCTCTGCGGCACAAGACCGTCAAGGCCATTGTCCAGATTCTCGGCGGGCAGTCCCTGTCGTTGTTGACGCCGAAACTTCAGGAGCGGCTGCGCGTCTATCTGCTGGATGCCTTGACGGATAATGACGAGGACATCCTCATGGCCGCCCTTCAGGGGTTGAGTTTCATGGGGGATGGAGAGGCTTCTCAGGCGGTCTTTGATCTTGCCTGTCGCCTGGACCCCGATCAGTCGCCCGAGCTGTATGAAGCGACCATCCGCGCCATTGCGTCCATCGGCTATAATGATGTTATCCGTGATGCCTTGACCAGTGGGGATGACCTGCACATCATGATTGCCATGGAAGCCTGCCAGCTTATGGGGGATCACCGGCCTGTCGAGGTCATCAAGAGCATTTTCTGGGATTTGGGCAGTGAGCTGCAGCGGGCGGGCATGGCCGAGCTGTCCCAGCTGGGAACGACGGAGGATATACCCTTCTTCAAGGAAGTCGTTTCGCGTTGCGACGACCCGGAAATTCTCAAGAGCGCGCTTATCTTCTTTGGCAATCAGCATGGTTGTGAAGATGCTTGCACGGTGGCTTTCAGTCAGCTTGATCATCGTTATGTGGATGTGCAGGAAATGGCTCTCGAGGCCTGCATCAACCTGCACAGCCCCATTCTCAACCAGCGTTTCCGTGAGCGCATGAGCAGTGACGATGATATGCAGCGTCTTATGGCCGTCTATGCCATGGGCCGTTACAGCGTGACGGAAAATCTCAGCGAGATAACCGATGCCCTGGAGGATCAGAGTCCGCGCGTGCGTCAGATGGCTGTGGAGGCCTTCCTCAATCTCGGTATAGAGGCCGAACGCTACCTGCCGCGTATCATTCCCCGCCTTTTTGATGAAAACAAGGATGTCCGCGCAGCTGTCGTCAACCTTCTCGGGCAGATAGGCACGCCTTCCGTCATGCCGCACCTGATGACGGCTCTCAATGACGATAATGACTGGGTGCGTATTCGCGCCGTCGAGGCGTTGGGGCTCAATAAGGCCATTGACGCGGTGCCGACGCTGGCATCCATGCTGGAGCATTCCAGCCCCATGCTCACCTTCAAGATTATTGAGGTGTTGGGCAAGATTGGCGGTAACGTCGCTTTCAGTGTATTGCTGAGCATGATGGATCATGAAGACCCAGAAATTCAGCATGCCGCTGCCGAGGCTGTTGTTGCCATTCAGGCTGAACAGGAGTAACTATCATGAGTCAGCAACGTCCTTCTTTTTTAAGTGGTGACAGCAAACTCTCGTCTGAGAAGGACAAGGATTCCTCCCTGCGCAAGCCTCCTGAGGCTCCTCGCCCCTTTTCCTCCCTGCGCAGCACGACAGGTACAGCCAGTTCACTGGGATCGGGCCAGGGGACGACCGCCGGTAAGGCGGAGTCTCCCTTTCGTGCCTCGTTCGGCACCCAGACAAGCGGCAGCTCTCTGGGAAGCGGTTCTTCGTTGTCTTCCGGTCTGCGCAGCGGTACAGGACTGGGAGGTGTAGCCGGTGCCGGTCAAACCGGCAGCTTTTCGTCAGGCCTGCCCTCTCAGACGCGCTCTTCCACCCTTTCGCGTCCCGCGTCTCCGACGGGAAGCGGGGGCACAACGCCTTCCGGACTTGGTTCCTCCTCTTCCTTTCGGTCTGCTCTGGGGCAGCAAGCCGGTACACCTACGACGGGAACCGGTGCAGGGGGATTTCGTTCACCATTGAGCAGTCTGAGCCGTACGGGGCAGGACAGTACGCCGCGTCCGGGGACGACGCTGTCTTCTTCGTTCAGGTCCGGTCAGACAACGACATCCACAGCCCCTACATCACCCTTTCGGACACAGAATGCCTTGGGAGGAATGCGCACGCCTTCGCCGACCTCGGCCTTCCGTCCTGCTCCCGGCAGCGGCCTGCAGGGGGGATCATCTACGCCCTTTCGCAAGGATTTGCAGATAAGCGATGAGGAATTTCTGCAGTTGCGGGATTTCATCTATCAGGTATGCGGTATCTTTATTGCTGAAAATCGCAAGTATCTGGTGGAGAATCGTCTTTCCAACCGCATCAAGGAATTGAACCTCAAATCCTATAGCGAATATTACAATTTTCTTCGTTTCGACAACAGCCGCAAGGAAGAGCTCAATCGTCTTTTCGAGGTGGTCACCACCAATGAGACAAGCTTTTTCCGAAATCCTCCGCAGCTCAAGGTCTTTCAAGACTATGTGCTCAAGGAAGTCATTGACGAATGCCGCAAGACAGGTCGCAAGCGCCTGCGTATCTGGTCGGCTGGCTGCAGTACAGGTGAAGAACCGTATACGCTGGCCATTATTTTGTATGAAGTGCTGAAGTCGGAAATCCGCTCGTGGGATATCAAGATTACGGCCAATGACCTTTCAGAGGCTGTGCTGGCTGCCGCTCGTCGTGGTATCTATAACGAATACGCGTTGCGTACCACGCCGCCGGAGATTATTTCCTCCTACTTCACAAAGGACGGCAACATCTACAAGATCAAGCCGGAGCTGAAACAACTGGTTTCCTTCGGGCAGATCAACCTGAGCGACAAGGAGCAGCTGCGGCGCGTGGAAAAATCGCAGATCGTCTTTTGCCGTAATGTTATCATCTATTTTGACGATGATATGAAACGCAAGGTCATCAGCGCGTTTTACGACAATCTTGAGCCCAACGGCATGTTGCTCATCGGTCACTCCGAATCTCTGCATAATATCAGCCGTGCGTTCAAGCCGGAACATCATACCGGCACCATTGTCTATCGCAAGATGAGCTGAGGTCATGGCCGCCAAGATTCTTGCTGTTGCCAACCAGAAAGGAGGAGTGGGCAAGACGACCACCTCGCTCAGTCTTGGCGGCGCTCTAGCGCGTATGGGCAAGCGGGTGCTGGTTCTGGACCTGGATCCGCATGCCTGTGCCACGCTGCATGCTCGGTTGTATCCCGAAACGGTCACCGTCAGCCTGTACGAACTCTTTGTGGCTAGGGAGAGCGAATGGCCGACTGTCTGGGAACAGCTCATTCATGAACAGGCCATTTCGGGCATGGATATTGCGCCTGGCAGTATCCGTCTGAATGATCTGGAAGATGTCATGCACAACAGAACGTGCAAGGGTACGATACTTGCACGTGCTGTACGCAAGGTTCGTGACCGGTATGATTTTATCCTGCTGGACTGTCCTCCGCACATGTGCTTGATGCTGGTCAATGCCCTGCTGGCCAGTGATTTGCTGGTTATCCCCATTCAGACGGACTTTCTGGCCCTGCATGGCCTGCGGTTGTTATTTGATTCGTTGCATACGCTGAACAAGGTGTTGCCGTCGCCCATCCGTTATCGGGCCGTGGCTACCATGTACGACAAGAGAGCCAAGGCCTGTATGCACGTGCTGGAGCTGTTGCAGAAAAAGATGGACGGCGCAATATTCGAGACAGTCATCGGCGTAGATACGCGTTTTCGCGAAGCCAGCGCCCTTGGTTGTACCATTTTTGATATTGATCCCAAGTCACGCGGCGCGTGTGCATACGCCGACATGGCCGAGGAGGTGCTGAAATTATGGTGAAAACTCCTGCCGAATATTTTGCCGATCTGGATTTGCAGCTTTCCGGCAAGGATGCGGACACCGCTCCTCTTTCTCGTGCGGAACAGTCCTTTGTGGAAAAATATCTCGGGCCCGATGCTCTGGCGGGCATCCCTGTCATTGCGGCTCCCGAACCCCTGATGCAGGGGGGGGCCGCAATGGTGCAGTCTTCGACGGCTTCCCCGGTTTCCGCACCGGCTTCGTCTGCCATGGAGCGTGGCTTTACCACATCAACAGAGGATGTCCCCTCCATTGATACGGTGGAAGAACAGCGCCAGATGCTCTTTTCCGCCTCAGAAATCCAGCTGGTCTCCGTTCGCATTGCCGGCACTTCCTTCCTGCTGCCCATTATGGCCATCAGCGAGGTGCTGCGGCACATGCCCCTTGCGCTGCTGCCTCGTGCCCCGCGGCATGTGGCGGGAGTCATCAACCTCCGCGGGAGACTTACCCCGCTTGTCCATCTGTGCATGCTGGTCAACAGTGATGCCGCACCGAGGTACGGCGCAGACAGCCTGGTGGTGGTCTGCCCGTGCGGGGGCATCCAGATAGGTCTCATCATTGACAAAGTGGAAAATATTTATACCGTGCGACAGCAGGAGCTCAACTGGAATCCTGAAACCCATTTCGGCGAAGCAGCGGAGTGCCTTTATGCGCTTGCGCGCATCGGTGAGCATCTTTACGGCATTCTGGCTCCGGAGCGCATCGGGCAGATTCTTTGCCGCTGAAGGAAGGCATTCAGCTATTCCTTGCCAAGCCCCCTGAAACTCTCTAGACTCAGCTTCAAACGCCTTTGTACGAGGATGGCACGACATGAGCAAGCATATACTGGTGGTGGACGATTCCAAGACGATTCGCAATCTTGTGGCCTTTGTGCTCAAGGCCGAGGGCTTTCGTGTCAGCACTGCCGAAGACGGTCTTGATGCCATGGAAAAGCTCTACAGCCTGGACCAGGTGGATCTTATCGTTTCCGACGTCAATATGCCGCGCATGGATGGCTTTACCTTCATCAAGAACATTCGCGCCCAGGATGCCTACAAGGACATTCCCATCATCGTGCTTTCCACCGAGGGGCAGGAGAAGGACATCCAGACCGGTATGGCGCTAGGGGCCAATCTGTATATGGTGAAGCCTGCTCAGCCAGAAAAAATGGTCCGTAACATAAAGATGCTGCTTGGCTAGCCGATAATACTAGGCAAGTGCGCCTGAATGGGCATACTCTCAAGCCAAGTAGGTATGGTATGAGTCAAGATTTTTTTGATCCGGAACTCTTTGCCGACTTCATCAATGAAGCCAAGGAGCATCTGGAAACTATCGAACCGAATTTGCTGGAGCTGGAAAAGGCTCCGGACAATCTTGCGCTTCTCAATGATATTTTTCGGCCCATGCACTCCCTGAAAGGTGCTTCAGGCTTTTTGGGGCTGAATCGTATCAACCAGCTTGCCCACAAGTCAGAAAATATTCTGGACGAACTGCGCAAGGGAACCATGGTAGTCACGCCCGAAATCATGGACGTGATCCTTTCCTCTACCGATGCCCTGCGCCAGATGGTCGAGAATCTTGAGGCGACGAATTCTGAAGGTGATGTGGAGATAGACCACATCATTGCCCAGATTGAAGCCATCATGAACGGCGAGGCGGCAGCTCCTGCGGCTGAAGCTGCTCCGGCAGAAACGCCCGCTGCAGCGGAACCGGCTCCTGCTGTCGAGGCTGCAGCAACGCCCGGGGCCGAATCTACTCCTGCACCAGATGCGCCCGCAGCCGAGACTCCGGCAGCGGCTTCTACAGGAAGCAGTGGTGGAGATCAGGCAGAAAATCCGGGCATGAGCAGCAAGGAATGGGTTGCCAGTCTGCCCGATACACAGGAGTACGCGCTTAATGCCTTTGGCGAGGCGCATCTCAAGGATTTCATTGATGAATCCCTTGAGATCACCGGTAATCTCAACGACGGCCTGCTGCAACTGGAAGAAGGGGACGGCCAGGGCGAACTGGTCAATGACCTCTTCCGCTTCTTCCATAATATGAAGGGCAACAGCGGCATTATCGGCTACAATGAGCTGAATGCCCTGACGCATGAAGCGGAAACGCTGCTCAATAATGTTCGCCAGGGCAAAATGACGCCCTCGCATGAGCTTATTGATCTGCTGCTGCTGGTCGTGGACGTCATGGAAGCCCTCGTCGGCCGTATTGATGTTACCAGCGGAAAGACACGCCCGTTTGATACGGAGCCTATTCTGACCCAGCTGAAAAAGGCGGTGGCCGGAGAAGAAATTGCGCTTCCCCCTGCCCTGATTGCTGCCCAGAAGGGTAATAAGTC
Organism: uncultured Desulfovibrio sp.; assembly: GCA_944327045.1. Classification (GTDB taxonomy): domain Bacteria; phylum Desulfobacterota; class Desulfovibrionia; order Desulfovibrionales; family Desulfovibrionaceae; genus Desulfovibrio. The sequence goes on along the minus strand of CALVGJ010000039.1, from coordinate 24,735 downwards.
TGGAGGTGCAGACAAGCCTGTGGATGTGGTGACGCCGGTCATTATTCCCATGGGCGCGGAAGGGGATGATCTGGATGCATTTCAGGCGACAATCAAGCAGCAGTTTGAAATTATCAATGCAGCACTTGCCACACTGCGCAAGGATGGAGCGCACAAGGACTCCGAGGATGCTCTTTTCCGCTGCCTGACGGCCATCAAGAATTCCAGCAGCTTTGTTGGCTTCAATGACGTCAAGGAATACGCGGAACGGACGGCCGGTATAGTAGATCAGGGGCGGTCTCAGGGAATTGACTTTTCCCTGATGGTGGACCTTATCTCGCAGGAGACTGCCATCATCGAAGAAATGGCTGCCGCCGCCGTCAAGAAAAAGCGGGAAGCAGCTCCAGCTGCGGCTCCCGAGGCTGCGACGCCTGCAGCGGCTCCGGCTGCTGAACCGGAAAAACCGGCTCCATCTGCGGCTTCCGACGCCCCTGCGGCCAAGCCCGCTGCCTCTGCAGCAGCGCCTGCGTCTGCCGCTCCTGCAGCGCCTGCGGCCAAGCCCGCTGCTCCGGCCGCTCCAGCCAAGCCCGCTGCTCCAGCCGCGCCTGCGGCAACCGCCAAACCAGCAGCAGCTCCGGCAGCCAAGCCTGCTGCTGCGGCTGCAGCCAAGCCCGCGGCCAAACCGGCTACGGAGACGGCGCAGAAGAGTTCGTCCATCCGTGTTGATCATGAGCGCCTTGACCACCTTATGAATCTCATCGGCGAGCTCATCATCAACCGCAATCGTTATGCTCTCATCGCCCGTTCTCTGGAATCCGGCGGGACGGATGTGGACATCTCGCAGGTGGCTCAGAGCCTTTCGGAAACGACCTACGCCATGGCGCGTATTTCCGACGACCTTCAGGATACTATCATGAAGGTGCGCATGGTGCCGGTTTCTTCCGTGTTTTCTCGTTTTCCCCGCTTGGTGCGAGACCTTTCCCGCAAGAGTGGCAAGGAAGTGGACCTGGTAATGGAAGGCGAGGAAACGGAACTGGACAAGAGCGTGGTTGAGGCCATCGGCGACCCGCTGGTTCACCTTATCCGTAACTCCGTAGACCACGGTATCGAGCCGGAAGATGTCCGTGTGGCTGCCGGCAAGTCTCCCAAGGGCCGCGTGACCTTGCGGGCTTTCCACAAGGGGAACTCCGTCGCCATCGAAATTGAGGATGACGGCAAGGGGATTGATCCCGAAAAGATGCGCGAGGTGGCCATCCGCAAGGGAATCATCACGGCTGAAGAAGCCGCGCAACTGGATGATCGCGAAGCGGTTGAGCTTATCTTCGCTCCTGGCTTCTCCTCTGCGGACAAGATCACGGATATTTCCGGTCGTGGTGTGGGTATGGACGTGGTGCGTACCAACATCAAGAACCTCAAGGGAAGTGTCAGTACCAATACGGAACTGGGCAAGGGCACACGCTTTACGTTGAGCCTGCCGTTGACGTTGGCCATTATTGACGCCCTGATGGTCAATGTTTCCGGTCAGACCTACGCCATTCCTCTGGATGCGGTTTCAGAAACGACCAAGATAGAGTGCAGCCGCCTGACGGATGTAAAGGGACGCAAGGCCGTTACCCTGCGCGGTGAAGTCCTAGGGATTGTGGAGCTGGCGGAAATGCTGGATCTGCCGCGGACGGACCCGCTTCCTGAAGTGCTTTCCGTCGTGGTGATCCATGATAATGATCGCCGCTTGGGATTGGTAGTGGATCGTCTGCTGGAACGGCAGGAAATCGTTATCAAGCCTTTGGGAGCCTACTTGGGCGACCTTAAGGGAATTTCCGGGGCGACCATTATGGGTGACGGTTCGGTCATCCTCATCCTTGATCCCCATGAAATCTATGTGATGTCTACCTCCAAGGCCAGCAACAGCTTGGGTAACGAACCGCCCAAGGGAGTATCGCGCGCTTCATCTTCCGAGTCTTCAGGTTGTGAGGAATTCACTATCTAAGACTAGAGAATTGGGATTCATTACGCCATGATAACGTGACGGGCATTCCTTTGGGGATGCCCGTCGTTTTTGTCTCCCCTCTCCTCTCGCCTCCAAGGTTTTGGGGTAAAGAACGAAAAAACAGCACAGCGGTTAAAAAAAACCGCTGTGCTGTTTTGCGAATAGTTTTATGGAGAAAAATCTTGGCTTTCTTCCCCGCTAGTAGGCGCGGATATACTCGTCCAGACTTTCCGCCGAACAATTGCGACTGACCCAGAAGGCAGAGGCCCAAACCATGAGCGCCGTTGCCTGTGTGTCATCCAGGGACTTGAGCTTGCTTTCCAGACTGGACTTGCTTGCCCCATGTCGCATGTGCACATGGTTGATCTCGCAGGCGTCATGCACGCGCAACAACAGATAGGACAAACGGGAATTATCCGGCATGAGCCGCATATCCTTGTGCGCTTCCACAATGGCTTTCAGCTCTGCGCCGGTGAACAGCGTCTTGATATTGGTGATGGCCCGGAAAAAGGTATCCACAGCCCACGGGAGAATGAACTCCGCTCCCGCGCTCTTGGTGCGGAAGTAATCTTTGAGCCAGCGTTCCTGGTCCTCATTGATGCGAGCGGCAACCTGTGGCATGTTTCCCCCGGTAAATCTGGAGCAGGCAGAATATGCGGCACGCGATGCGGAGGGTCTCTGTCTTCGCTTCCTCTGCATTGCTTGAGTGTCCCGCTACTCTTGGCGCTACCCCAACCCCCTTACTTTTTCACGTACCTTTTTTTCCTATCGTACCAAGGGGAAAATATCAAGAAAAAATCTAGAAAACATCTTGCATCCCGTAAAGGCGACCAGCGGGACGGCCCTTGAGCCAGGCGGCGGCCCGCAGGGCTCCCTGGGCAAAAGTTTCGCGCGAATGAGCCTGATGGGTGACCTCAATGCGTTCGCCGGGACCCATAAAGTAAATCGTATGGACGCCTACCACATCGCCGCCTCGAATAGCCTGAATACCAATCTGTGCTTTGGGACGCTCACCAATGATGCCATCCCGTGCCGAACAGCGCACATCGGGCAGTTTCCAGCCTCGTGCCTCGGCAAGGCATTCACCAAGTGTCAGGGCTGTACCGCTGGGGGAATCCTTTTTGCGATTATGGTGCAGTTCCACCATTTCAATATCGTATTTGTCGCCCAGCGCTCTTGTCAGTTCGGGCAGAATCTTACGCAGCACATTGATCCCCACGCTCATGTTGGATGACCAGAACAATGGCGTTTTTTGGGCAAGCTCTGCAAGTTCAGCCCGTTGCGCCTCGTCAAGTCCGGTGGTGCCGATGACGGCGGCATGTCCGCTTTCAGCGGCCTGCCGTGCGGTCTTCAAGCTGACCTCAGGGGCGGTAAAATCAATAATCACGGCACCGGCGCACTGGGTGAGAGCTGCGCGCAGGTCGTCGGTGATGAGGCAGTCGTTGTCTCCGTGGAGCTGGGCCAGATAGTCGGCCCGATCCACCAGAGCCGCGAGGCTGTAGCTGTTGTCTTCTTCGGCCAGTGTGGCGATGGTGCGTCCCATGCGCCCGCCAGCTCCCATGATGATAAGCGGCGTTGCCATAAGCGAGTCTCTCCTTTGATCTTGGACGTGCCGGGCCTAGTCTCCCGCACGGAGCATATCCAAAAATTCTTGTTCGCTAAGAATGGGGATACCCAGTTTTTCCGCCTTTTCAAGCTTGCTGCCGGCCTTTTCCCCGGCCACCAGATAGTCCAGTTTTTTGCTGACGCCCCCTGCTATAATTGCGCCGCAGGCTTCCGCCTGTCTGGCGGCGTCATCCCGCTTCATGGAAAGCGTGCCGGTGAAGAGGATGGTTTTTCCGGCCAGAGGGCCCCCGCCCATGGACGCTTGTGGGGATTCCGCAGGGGCCGTGGGCCAGAGTCCCAGAGAGCGGAAACGTTCCAGCATGGCGGCATTGGCCGCATTGGCAAAGAAGGCATGAATGGAGGACGCGACTTCCGGGCCGATATCTTCCATACGCATGAGCTCTTCCGTACCGGCGTGCGCCAAGGCGTCAAGGTCGGCATAATGCCGGGCAAGCTGGCGTGCCGTCTGCTCGCCCACATGACGGATGCCGAGACCGCTGATCAGGCGCGGCATGGTGGCCGTTTGACGAGCCTGTTCGATGGCGTCCACGAATTTCTGGGCCAGCGATTCGCCCATGCGGTCGTACTGCAGCAGCTCCGGCACCGTGAGGGTGAAAAGGTCCGGCGGCGACTGGACTCGCCCGCTGCTGACGAGCTGTTCAATCCATTTTTGGCCGATGCCGCCGATGTCCAGCCCGGCCTTGGAGACAAAGTGACTGATGGCCCGCAGACGGATAGCCGGACAGGCGAGATTGTCGCAACGCCAGGCGGCTTCTCCTTCTTCCCGGTGAGCAGGCTGGCCGCAGACCGGGCAAGTGTGCGGGAAAGCAAACTCTACCGCATCTGCGGGACGTTCTTCCAGCACCGGGCCGACCACTTCGGGGATGACGTCCCCGGCACGCTGTACAAGCACCGTATCGCCGATACGAATATTCTTGGCACGGATTTCGTCCTCGTTGTGCAGGGTGGCCCGTGCGACCATGACCCCGCCTACGGCTACCGGATCAAGGATGGCCACCGGCGTCAGCACGCCGGTGCGGCCCACCTGAATTTCGATGCCGCGCAGGATGGTGCGGGCCTGCATGGCCGGAAATTTGAAGGCCACGGCAAAGCGCGGGGCACGGGCCGTATGGCCGAGGGCCTCCTGTGCTTCCAGATTATCTTGCTTGGCCACAGCGCCGTCAATTTCCATGGCGAAATGTTCACGCTGCTGCCGCACTTCTTCCACGTAGGTCTCCACGGCGGCGGGATTGGCGCAGAGGCGGCCGGAGGGCGGCGTCTGAAAGCCGTACTCCCGCAGTCGCGCCATGAGTTCGCTCTGGAGCGTGCAGGGCTGCGCCCTGCCCCAGTCTGCATCTCCCAGGCTGTAGGCCAGAAAGCGCAGCGGTACGGAACGGGTTACTGTGGTGTCCAGCTGGCGGAGTGCGCCAGCTGCCGCATTGCGCGGGTTGGCGAAGGTTTTTTGTCCGAGGGCGTCACGCCGTTCATTGAGGGCGGCAAAGTCAGCCTTGAAGATGACGACTTCGCCGCGGACTTCCAAACGGGCGGGCAGTTCTCCGTCTTGGACTGGTTGCCTGAGACGGAGAGGAACTGTCTTGATGGTACGCACGGCGGCGGTCACCACTTCCCCGGTTTCCCCGTCTCCACGGGTCAGGGCTTCGGTCAGGATGCCGTTTTCATAAATAATTTCCAGCGCCAGCCCGTCCATCTTAGGGTCGCACCAGAAGGCAAGCGGCGCTTCGGGCAGGGCCCGGCGCATGCGTTCGACAAACTCTTGCCATTCCTCCGGATTGAATACGTTGTCCAGTCCGTACATGCGGCGACGGTGCGCCTTCTTGTCCAGTCCGCTCAGCAGGCCTCCCCCTACGCGCAGGGTTGGCGAATGCGGGCTGCGCCACTGAGGATGGGCGGCCTCCAGCGCCAGCAGTTCGCGATACAGGGCATCATAGGCGTCATCACTGATTTCCGGCGCATCCAGCGTATGATAACAGTAATTGTGGTGTTCAAGTTGAGCCACCAGGGCGTCCATGCGGGCCTTTTCCGGTGGTACTTGGGCGGCATGTGGGGCAAAGAGCGGCAAATCATCAATGGGCATGACTACTCCGGCAGGGCAATGAGGCGGGAACGCAACGCTCGGATACTGTCCCGCAGCTCGGCAGCCCGTTCAAATTCCAGATCACGGGCTGCGGCCCGCATTTCCTTTTCCAGTTCGGCAATGCGCACGGCGGTCTCCTCAGCCGTAAGGGGGAGGTCCGCCTGTTCGCTGCGGGCGGCTGTCCTGCCCTTGCCGCGCCCGCGTCCTCCTTTGCCCTCACTCTCGGTATAGAGGACATCCAGCGGGGAATCCAGACTCTTGCGGGTGCTGCGCGGCGTAATGTGGTGTGCTTCATTATAGGCAGCCTGCTTTTCCCGACGGCGGGCGGTTTCCTGCATGGCTGCCTGCATGGAAGCCGTCACCGTATCCGCATAGAGGATGACGTGCCCATGCTCGTTGCGTGCCGCCCGTCCGAACGTCTGAATGAGCGAGCCCGTGGAACGCAAAAAGCCCTCCTTGTCCGCGTCCAGAATGCAGACCAGAGAGACTTCCGGGATGTCCAGTCCCTCGCGCAGGAGGTTGATCCCCACCAGCACATCAAATTCTCCGGTACGCAGGGCGCGGATGATCTGCATGCGCTCCAGCGTGTCGATGTCCGAATGCAGGTAGCGGGCGCGCACACCCATATTGCAGCAATATTCCGTCAAATCTTCGGCCATGCGCTTGGTCAGCGTGGTCACCAGCACGCGCTCACCCCGGCTGACGCGGGCGCGGCATTCACCCAGCAGATTTTCCATCTGTCCGGCCGTGGGCCGCACCTCCACTTCCGGGTCCACAAGGCCCGTAGGCCGGATGATCTGCTCGACTACGATGCCTTGCGCCTCGTCCAGCTCATACTTGGCCGGCGTGGCCGAGACATAGACGGCCTGATGCACGAGGCGACGGAATTCCGCAAATTGCAAAGGACGATTATCCAGCGCCGAGGGGAGACGGAAGCCGTAATTGACCAGCGTTTCCTTACGGGAACGGTCGCCCTTGAACATGCCGCCCACCTGCGGCACGCTGATATGGGATTCATCCACGAAGAGAAGGTAGTCTTCGGGAAGATAGTTGAGCAGGCAGGATGGCGGCTCGCCCGGCTTGCGCCCGTCCATGTGACGGGTATAGTTTTCGATGCCGTTGCAGTAGCCCAGCTCCTCGATCATTTCGAGATCAAGCTGGGTGCGCTGCTCCAGTCGCTGGGCCTCCACCAGCTTGCCCTGCTCCCGGAACAGGGCAAGGCGCTCCTGCAGTTCCTGCCGGATATCGTCACAGGCACGTTTGAGATTGTCCTGGGCGGACACAAAGTGGCTGGCCGGATAAAGTACGGTCTTGCTTACCTCGGCCAGCACGTCGCCGGTCAGCGGGTCGATTTCACGCATGGCGTCGATATCATCGCCGAAAAACTCCAGCCGCAGGGCCCGCTCGTGATGATAGGCCGGAATGATTTCCAGTACGTCGCCCCGTACCCGGAAGGTGCCGCGGTGAAAGTCGTAGTCGTTGCGCTCGTAGTGCACTTCCACCAGCCGGCTGATAAGGGCGTCCAGGGGGAAGCGCTGTCCGACCTCCACGGGAATAACCATCTTGGCGTAGTACTCCGGCGATCCCAGGCCGTAGATGCAGGAAACCGAGGCCACGATGATGACATCCCGTCGAGTCAGCAGGGCATGCGTTGCCGCATGCCGCAGCTTGTCGATATTGTCGTTGATGGCCGAATCCTTTTCAATGTAGGTGTCCGAGGCGGGCACATAGGCTTCCGGCTGGTAGTAATCGTAATAGCTGACGAAGTATTCCACGGCATTGCGCGGGAAGAGCGCACGGAATTCGCTGTAGAGCTGGGCGGCAAGGGTCTTGTTGGGAGCCAGTACCAGCGCCGGACGGTTGCAGCGGGCAATGACGTTGGCCATGGTGAACGTCTTGCCCGATCCGGTCACCCCCAGCAGAACCTGAGCCGGAACACCGGCCTGAATGTTGCCGACGAGCTGGGCAATGGCTTCGGGCTGGTCACCTGTGGGCTGGTGCTCGCTTTGCAGGGAAAAGACGGCTTCGCTCATGTACGGTTGACCTCGTGCCACTGCCGGCCATCATGGACATAGCGTTCGCGCCAGGGCTGCCAGCGCAGCGGACAGCTGGGGTCCACCTCTCGCAGCACGGATTGTTCAAGCAATTCTTCAAAGGTTATACGAGGAACGAGTTCGCCCCCCATGCCCATGATGTGCGGGGTATCCTGCTGGCAGTCCAGGAGGAGCGTGCCCCGCAGGCGCAGCAGATCCACCAGCCCGGTCAGTGCCGCGCGGGAGGCTTCGGAAACCCGGTGAAACATGGATTCGCCAAAGAAGGCCCGACCCAGCGACACGCCGTATAGCCCCCCTACCAGTGCCTTTCCCTGCCAGGTCTCGATGGAATGGGCATAGCCCATTTCATGCAGGCGCACATAAGCTCGGAACATGTCGCGCGTGATCCATGTGCCCTGTTCCCGGCGGCGTGGACCGGCGCACTGCAACATGACTTCCGTAAAGGCAGCATCGCAGGTCAGGCGGAAGCCCGCCTTGCGCAAGGTGCGGATGCTGCGCCGGGGCAGGCGAAACTTGTCCAGCGGCAGGATGCAGCGCGGCGCGGGCGACCACCAGAGCAGCGGCATACCATCGCTGTACCACGGGAAGATGCCGCGACTGTAGGCGGCCAGAAGACGTACCGGATGCAGATCGCCGCCGCGGCACAACAGGCCGTCTTCTCGCGCCGCTTCCAGCGGGGGAAACTGGGCGGCATAGGCTGTCACCAGATCAACTGGCCGTTCCGGAGGAACCTCACTCATGCGCATCTCTGTTCTTGCGCCTCGTGGCCGGGCGCTGTCGCGGCTTCTTTGGGTCCCCATTTGCGGAGACATCACCGTCGTCCGTTTTTTTTCGGGATATGTCCAGATGCAGTTTGCCGTCCTTCAGGGCAAGCACGGCCTCCCCGCCCTTTTGCAGGCGGCCGAAAAGCAGTTCCTGCGCCAGCGGGTCTTCCAGCTCATCCCGCAGCAGGCGGCGCAACGGTCGTGCGCCCATGCGCGGGTCAAAGCCCTTGTGGGCCAGATGGCGCCGGGCCTCGTCGTCCAGCCTGAGGCGGACATGGCGTTCGGTCAGGCTCTGTGCCACCTCGTCCACGAACTTGTCCACAATACGGAGCATCATGGGTTGCGTCAGGCTGCCGAAGGGCACTAGCGCATCAAGGCGGTTGCGGAATTCCGGCGTAAAAAGCTGTTCCAGCGCTTTGCGACCCTTGCGGGCTGCGGCTTCCGAGGGTTTGCCCGCATTGCCGTCCCCGTCAGTCGTTTCCGCACGGGCAGCGGCAGGCGTGGCAAAACCCATGCTGGCGGCGGACATTTCGAACGCTCCGGCATTGCTGGTCATGATCAGCACCACATGCGAAAAGTCGGTCTTGCGGCCCGTGGTATCGGTCAGCGTGCCGTAGTCCATGACCTGAAGCAGAACATTAAAGATGTCGGGATGCGCCTTTTCCATCTCGTCCAGCAATACCACTGAATACGGGGACTTGCGCACTGCCTCGGTCAGAAGGCCGCCCTGATCGAAGCCCACATAGCCCGGAGGCGCGCCGATGAGGCGGGAAACCGCGTGCTTTTCCATGTATTCGCTCATGTCATAGCGCAGAAAGTCCACGCCAAGACACTGTGCCAGCGAGCGGGCCACTTCGGTCTTGCCCACGCCGGTAGGACCGTAGAAAAGAAAGGCCCCGGCGGGGCGTCCGCTCTGCCCCAGCCCGGCGCGCGAGCGCAGGATGGCGCGCACCACCAGCGAAATGGCGGCTTCCTGTCCGAAGACTCGGGCATTGAGATCACGCTCCAGATGGCGCAGGCGATCCTTTTCCCCGCCGCTGACGCTGCGTTCGGGAATACCGGCCATGCGGGCCACAATGCGCTCCACATCCCGCAGTGTCACTGCCGGACGCCCGCCGCCCTCATCCGGCTGCCGCAGACGAACGGCGGCTCCGGCCTCGTCCATGACGTCAATGGCCTTGTCCGGCAGGAGGCGTTCCCGCACATGACGGTTGGAAAGCTCCACTATGGCCCGGAGCACGGGTTTGGCGTAGCGTACCTGATGAAAATTCGCATAATGACTCTGCAAGCCTTCCAGGATGGCCAGACAATCCTCGATACCGGGTTCCCGCACATCTATGCGCTGAAAGCGCCGCACAAGCGCCCTGTCCTTCTCCAGATGGTTGCGGTATTCCTCGTGCGTTGTGGAGCCGATGCAGCGCAAATCACCGCTGGCCAGCAGGGGCTTGAGCAGGTTGGAGGCATCCATGGAGCCGCCGGATGTGGCCCCAGCTCCCACGATGGTGTGGAGTTCATCAATGAAAAGAATGGCCTGCGGCACCTGCTTCAGGGCATCCATGATCTTCTTCAGGCGTTGCTCGAAGTCGCCGCGGTAGCGCGTACCGGCTAGTACGAGCCCCATGTCCAGCGCAAAGAGGCGAGCCTGTCGGAAGCGTGGCGGCACCTTGCCTTCGTGGATACGCAGGGCAAGGCCCTCGGCAAGGGCGGTCTTGCCCACGCCGGGTTCACCCACAAAAAGGGGATTGTTCTTGCGGCGGCGGCACAGCACTTCAATGGCGCGGTCAAGTTCCATCTCCCGTCCGATGAGGGGATCGATGCCGCCGGAGGCAGCGCGGGCCGTAAGATCCGTGGTATACCGGGCAAGGGGATCATCTTCCCGGCCTTCTTCGTCGTCTTCCGCCTTTTCCCGGACGCCTTTGGAACCGCTGCCGTCTTCCAGTCCGTGGGAGATGAAGGTCAGCACGTCCAGCCGTTCCACGCCCTGTTTGCGCAGATAATAGACGGCATAGCTTCCTTCCTCCTCCATGAGGGAAACAAGCATGTCGCCCACATCCACGGTTTCCCGTCCGGCGGAGCGGATATGCGCCACAGCTCGCTCCAGCAGGCGCTGTACGCCCGGTGTCTGGATGATTTCCAGTTGATTGGCCGGACGGACGCTCTCCATCTCCGTCTGAAAGAAGTGCTCGAGCTGTTCGCGCAGCAGGGGCACGTCCACCCCGCTGCCCTCCAGAATGAGGCAGCCGCGTACTGTGGCGGTCATGCCGTAAAGGATGTGCTCCACGGTCAGCATCTCGTGCTGCCGCTCCTGCACTTCCATGACGGCGATCTTCAGGACTTCCTGAACGTCGTTGCTCAACATGTCTTATTCCGGCTCCATGGTGCAGCGCAGCGGGAATCCCGCCGCGCGTGCCTTCTGCGTCACGCGACGGACCTTGGCTTCGGCTATCTCCGCGGTATAGACGCCGCAGCGTCCCACGCCCTTTTCGTGAACAGCCAGCATGATGCGCGTGGCTTCTTCCTTGTTCTTGTTGAAAATTCCCTGCAGGACATCCACCACAAAATCCATGCTGGTGTAATCGTCATTGTGCAGCAGCACCACAAAGCGCTGCGGCTCCTTGAGGCGCTCTTTGACCAGGCTTTGCCCGTCGCTTTCATCTTGCGGTCTGTAAGGGGCCGGCATGCTCAGTCCTCCTCTGGCGGCAGATGCAGGGCGGCACGCCATTGCGCCGCCTGGCTGGGGGAAAAAACAAAGGAACGCTCCGGCGGCAATCCCTGTTCCGCGCGCCAGCGCTTGTGCAGTATATGATAAGAGTCGGCACTGGTCGGCTGCTTGTCAAGTTCAAGTAATACTTCAATGTTGCGAATGTGTTCCGCCTCGCCTTCCAGCTCCACCACCTGAAGAAAAGGCAGGATGTCCATGTCTATGTGCACACCGTCCATCTGCCAGCTTTCCCGGAATTTTTCGTAACGGGCTGCGGGAAGGTAGTCCAGCCCTTCCAGAATGCCCTGCATGGTTTGTCTGTCCTCTACCCGGCATTCACGTTCTTCGCGAATCTTGAAACCGGCCTCGGCGGGAGTGCGAGCGGCGACAGGTGGCAGCTTGAGGGTGAGAATGTGATCCTCATGGTCAGCCCACTGTCGGCTGCGCAAGCGGAGCAGACGTCTGCTGCCCAATAGTTCATCCTGTTTGTCAAAAAGGATGTTGCGCTCAAAATGGACGCCTTCGCTGCGGGCGTTATGCGCGGTCAGCCGTTCCCGCAGGCGGGAAAAGTCCACATCCAGATATTTGCGTTCCACTTCACAGCTCATATCGATCTCAGGGGTTGCGGCGATGGAAAAGGCGCTGTTGCAGCTGGGTAAGGGTGGATATGCCGCCCGTGTCCACTGCCGGGTGGATGATGGGCGAAAAGCCGAGACGCTGCGCCTGTCGGAGCCGAAGTTCCTGAGCAGCCACCGGCCGGATTTGGCCATTGAGATCGACTTCCCCCCAGAAGACGCTTTTTTCCGGGAGCGAAACGTCGTAGTAGGAGGATAGTACGGCCGCCACCAGAGCCAGATCGAGCCCCGGCTCCTGCAGCTTCATGCCGCCCCCCACCTTGGCGTAAATGTCCACCTGCCCGAAGTTGAGCTTGAGGCGTTTTTCCAGCACGGCCAGCAGGAGATGGAGCCGGTTGGCGTCAAAGCCCAGGGCAGCCCGGCGCGGGATGCTCAGAAAGGTTCGCGCCACAAGGGCCTGTACTTCCACCGCCAGCGGACGCTGCCCGTCCACAGCCATGACCACGGCCGTGCCGGAGAGCTCCGGGTCGCGTGCGCCGAGGAAGAAGGTGGACGGATCGTCCACCACTTCCATGCCGCGCTGGCCCATACGGAAGACCAGCAGTTCTTCATTGGGGCCGAAGCGGTTCTTGAAGACGCGCAGCAGACGGAAAAGCTGGCGGCGGTCGCCTTCCACGGAAATGACTGTGTCCACCATGTGTTCCAGCATGCGTGGTCCGGCCAGCACGCCGTCCTTGGTGACGTGTCCCACGAGGATAAGCGTGGTCCCGGTACGCCGGCAGCACTCCAGAAGAGCGGTGGCCACGGCCCGCACCTGACTGACGTTGCCGGGCAGACCGTCAGCTTCAAGACTGGTCAGCGTCTGGACGGAGTCCACCACCAGCAGGGTCGGCGGGGCGCTTTCCACGGCGGCAACGACTTCTTCCACGCTGGAAGTGGCCATTGCCAGTAATTGTTCATGCAGTACATTAAGGCGTTGTCCGCGGGCCTTGATCTGGGGGAGGGATTCTTCACCACTGGCGTAGAGCACATCCCTGCCCTGCCGGGCCACGAGTCCCGCCACCTGAAGCAGAAGGGTCGATTTGCCTATGCCCGGTTCGCCGCCTACCAGCAGCGCTGCGCCGGGCACAAGGCCCTTGCCGAGAACGCGGTCGAGTGCCTCAATGCCACTGGCATAGGGCGTATGGCCGGAGTCGGAGACATCTCGCAGGGGCTGGGGACGGCTGCCCGGCATGCGGGCAGCGGCGGAAGCTGGTCGCGCGGCCGCGGCACGGGGCTGCGCGGCGGCCTGCAGGGTATTCCATTCCCGGCAGCCGGGGCATTGCCCACGCCATTGCAGGGTTTGTGCGCCGCAGGCGGAGCAGATGTAGACTTCGCGCGTTTTTGCCATGCGGCAAACCTACGGAAAAAGACGGTGAGAGGCAAGTGTCTGCGCGTATCCGTCCATGACGTAAAGCAGAGAGCCGCCCGGAAGGGGCGGCCCTCTCTTACGAATGCAAAGGCTGTTTTGCTCCCGTTAGAGCATTTTGCCTTTGAAAAAAGGCAAAATGCGAGGCGGCGGCACAGCGCCGCCCGGCCAAAAGTGAGTGGAAAAACCGCGTTGTTCCGCGAAACCCCAGGCCGTATGGTTTGAAACGCGAAGCGTTTCAAACTGAAAATGCTCTAAGGGGCGACCGGAGCGAGTTTCAGATCGGCGGGGGCCGTGATTTCGACCTCCTGCCGGACATCGCTGCTGCCGCGGGCGGGTACCTTCACGTCCCAGAAAAGGATTCCTTCGTCCTGATTGGTGCTCGGTGCGGGCGTGCCACCCAGCTTGAGGGTCACACGCTCATCCACGCTGCGCGGCAAAGGCCGTTCCAGCCGTACCTGCACTTCCTCCGGCCGCTCGTTGCGGATGGCGTAGCGCCAGCTCCAGCGCCAGAAACGGCGGGTATTGATGATGCCGCTCTCGTTTTCCTTGCGGGTCTCGTTGATGGTCTTGACCGTAACGCGCGGATCGGCTCCGAAAAAGAGCTTCACCTTGCCGGCTTCGGGGCGGAAGGTGCCTGTACCCACATACTGCCCGTCAATGCGGCATTCCATGAGACCGGTCGGCCAGGAAGGACGGTCGCCAAAGGCGTATTCCGCCATCATCCAGACACGGTTCTCCCCTGTCGAGGGGCGGGCCAGCCACTGCATGGGCGCTGTCCATTCCTCGCTCGTGACATTAAGAATGGACTTGCCCTGCGCAAGACCCGTCGAGGGGACTTCCCAGCGGACAAAGGCGCCCTCTTCCGAGACAGGAATGCCGCTGTTGTCCGCGGCGGCCGCCATGAGCGGAACAGCCTTGGCGTGCCGGGGCAACGCAGCCGGGCGGGCGACCTCCGGCGAAAAGGGCTCGATGACCCAGTCCGGCAGCGCATCCGGGTCGAGTGCGCCGGGCGCACGGGTAACCAGCGCCAGCCGGGCCTTGTCCCAGTCCAGGCCGGAATACTGCCAGACCTCGGCCGACATGGCGATATCCACCTTGCCTGTGCCGGGACGGGCATTGAGGCTGTAGCGCGGCTGCCAGCCGCAATTATGCAGGGTGTAGGTGCAGGTGACCCGTACCGGCTTGGCGGGACGTTCAGCCAGAATAATCTCCAGACGCTTGCCCTGCCCGGAAAGGGCAGGCACGGCGTTGATCAACTTGCGGAGCTGCTCCAGTTCGCGGGTGAGCTTCTGGCGTTCGGCCATGAGAGCGGGCACGGTCTTTTCCGCCAGTGCATCCAGGCTCTCCACAGCCGCGCTGTCAGCTGCGCCGGGGAGCTGCTTGTGCAGCTCCATGCGGGCATTGAGGGCCGCTATGCGGCCTTCCAGCGCATCAGCCTGCGCCAGAAGATCGCGACGCTCCTCGGAGGCCTTGCCCTGCGGCGCGACATTCACGGGGAGCAGCGTCCAGCGCAGGATGCGCCCTCCCTCCACAACAGGGGCCACATTGGCCGCGCCATCAGGCAGGAGCAGGCGCAAGACGGTTTGCCCGTCTCGGCTGGTCGCCATGATCTCTTCTTCAAGAGTGATTTGCGCTCCGGCCGGAAACAGTTCCACTGTCTGCGGCTGGTTGAATATTTCCGCCTCCTCCCGATCTGCCTGCTCAGGGGACTGCGGCGCAACAGATGTCCCGAGGGACGTGCCGGATGTGGTTCCTGTTGCGGACGGCGTCGCTCCCCCGGTTTCCTTCGGGAATGTTGAAGCCCCTGTCGGCATGGTCGCGACCTCCGGAGTTGCAGCGGCCTGCACAGGGGCAGGACTGCCCG
Organism: uncultured Desulfovibrio sp.; assembly: GCA_944327045.1. GTDB lineage: Bacteria > Desulfobacterota > Desulfovibrionia > Desulfovibrionales > Desulfovibrionaceae > Desulfovibrio. Next base: position 9,700 of record CALVGJ010000039.1, on the reverse strand, counting down.
CCAGCAGCCCGCACAGGGCCAGGACGGCCAGCGGCAGGACAGTGCGCGTTCGCCGGGCCGTTTTGCCGTGCAATGTGTTAAAGTTAATGTTATGCATGAAGTTCTCCCTGTCGCCTTACCGGGTGAGGCGGCGGAATTTCAGGCGATGCGGCGTATCGGCATCCTTGCCGAGGCGCTTCTTGCGATCTTCCTCGTATTCCGTGAAGTTCCCCTCGAAGAAATCCACCTTCGAGTCACCTTCAAAGGCCATGATATGGGTGGCGATACGGTCGAGGAACCAGCGGTCATGGCTCACCACGAGCACGCAGCCTGCAAAGTTGTCCAGCGCGTCTTCAAGGGCACGCATGGTGTTTACGTCGATGTCGTTGGTGGGTTCGTCCAGCAGAAGGACGTTGGCCCCGGACTTGAGCATGCGGGCAAGGTGCAGGCGGTTGCGTTCGCCGCCGGAGAGCACGTCCACCTTTTTCTGCTGATCCGCACCGTGGAAATTGAAGCGCGTGCAGTAGGCTCGGGCGTTCACTTCCCTGCTGCCCAGCTTGATGGTCTCGTGCCCGTCGCTGATGAGCTCATAGACGGTCTTGCCGGGAGTAAGGGATTCGCGCCCCTGATCCACATAGGCGAACTTGACGGTATCGCCGATGGTGATGGTGCCCGCATCCGGCTGCTCCTGGCCGGTGAGAAGTTTGAACAGCGTGGTTTTGCCCGCGCCGTTGGGGCCGATGATGCCCACAATGGCCCCGGCGGGCACGAGGGCATTCACATTTTCCATGAGCAGCTTGTCGCCCATGCTCTTGGTCACGCCCTTGAGCTCGATGACGCTCTTGCCGAGGCGCGGTCCCGGCGGAATGTAAATCTCCAGGTCCGGCGCGCGCTTTTCGCTTTCATGGGAGAGCATGGCCTCATAGGCATTGATGCGGGCCTTGCCCTTGGCATGCCGGCCTTTGGGGGACATCCGTATCCACTCCAGTTCGCGGGCAAGGGTTTTCTGGCGGTCGGCCTCGGCCTTGTCTTCTTGGGCCAGGCGCTTCTGCTTCTGTTCGAGCCAGGAGGAATAGTTGCCCTTCCACGGAATGCCTCGGCCGCGGTCCAGCTCCAGAATCCAGCCCGCCACGTTGTCAAGGAAATAACGGTCGTGGGTAACGGCGATGACCGTACCGGGGAAGGTGGAGAGGTAACGCTCCAGCCAGGCCACGGACTCGGCGTCCAGATGGTTGGTGGGTTCGTCCAGCAGCAGGATGTCGGGATTCTGGAGCAGCAGACGGCAGAGGGCCACGCGGCGGCGTTCGCCGCCGGAAATATGGGCCACGCTCATGTCGCCGGGCGGGCAGCGCAGGGCATCCATGGCCATTTCCAGCTTGGAATCCAGGTCCCATACGCCCTTGTGATCCATCAGTTCCTGCACCTCCGCCTGCCGGGCGATGAGGGCGTCCATTTCCTCCGGCTCCATGGGTTCGGCAAACTTGGCGTTGATGGCTTCAAATTCGCGGGCAATGGCCATGAGCTCGGCCACGCCCTCTTCCACGACCTCCCGCACGGTGCGGGTCTCGCCCTGAAGGGGTTCCTGCTCCAGATAGCCGATGGTATAACCGGGCGCGAGCACGGTCTTGCCGTCAAAGGACTGATCCACGCCGGCCAGAATCTTGAGCAGGCTGGATTTGCCCGCACCATTCAGGCCGAGCACGCCGATTTTCGCTCCGTAAAAGTAGGAGAGCGAAATATCCTTGAGCACTTCCTTCTGTCCGTGCCGCTTGGACACGCGAATCATGGAATAAATAATCTTGTCCGGTTCGTTGCTCATGCTTTCCTCAAAGGTCGGATTGGGCGGCCGCATAGGTCGCCAAGGTTGCCCAATATATACGGCATTGCGCGGATTTTCAAGCGCGCGGCAGCGGCCCCTTGATTTGCCCTTCCCTCTCTGCCAAGATGTCTTTTGGTCGCAATTCGGCGGCAATGAGGAGGAAAAACAACATATGCGTTCTTTTTTTGGCCCGAATTTTCAGAAAATCATGGGGGGCTCCATGGTCGTGGCCGGTACGGCCATCGGCGCCGGGATGTTGGGCCTGCCCATGATTTCCGCGGGCATGTGGTTCAACTGGTCGCTGGTAGTCATTTTTGTTTCCTGGTTCTGCATGTTGCGCGCCAGCCAGGCCATTCTGGAGGTTAACCTCTGTTTTGAGCCCGGCGACAGCCTGCATACCATGGTCAACCGGACCCTGGGCCCGGCATGGAGCCTCATCAACGGGCTTGCCGTAGCCTTTGTGCTCTATACGCTGGTGTATGCCTATGTAAGCGGCGGTGGTTCGGTGGTGCAGCAGGCCATGCAGTCCAGCTGGGGGTACACACCGCCGCGGGTGCTGACGAGCCTCATCTTTTCCCTGCTGCTGACGGCCTGCGTCTGGTGGAGTTCACAAGTGGTGGATCGTCTTTCCGTAGTACTCATGGGCGGGATGATCATCACCTTCTTTCTCTCGGTGGGCGGCATGATCGGTAATGCCGACATGGGGCATATCTGGGGGGAACAGGCCGATAGCGGCGAATTCATCTTCTTGTTCGGCGCGGTTTCCACCTATCTGACATCCTTCTGTTTTCATGCTTCGGTGCCCAGCCTCATCAAGTATCTGGGCAAGGAGCCCCGCATCATCAACGCCTGCCTGCGTAACGGCACCTTCATCGCCCTGCTCTGCTATCTTGTCTGGATCATCGCCGCCGACGGTATTCTGGACCGCGAAGCCTTCCGTGCCGTCATTGCGGCAGGCGGTAACGTGGGAGACCTTGTGCAGGCTTCCGGCTCCTCGCTGGGCTACATCATTCAGAAAATGCTGGAATTCTTTGCCTTGTTCGCCATTGCCACGTCCTTTCTCGGCGCGGGGCTCGGTCTGTTCGACTACATGGCGGACCTGTGCAACTTTGACAATTCCCGGCGTGGGCGTACACTGACCATGCTGGTGACCTTTCTGCCTCCCATGCTGGGCGGCCTCATCTGGCCGGACGGCTTTCTGGCGGCCATCGGCTGGGCCGGTCTTGCGGCGGCCATCTGGTCGGTTATCGTCCCGGCCATGTTGTTGCACGTCAGCCGTCGCAAGGGAGGAGAGGCGCTGTATCGTATGCCCGGCGCAAGCTGGGCTATCCCCTTGTTGCTGGTGTACGGCATAGGCGTGGCGGTGTGCCATACCCTGACCGTATTGAATTACCTTCCTGCCTTCAAATAGGAGAAGCGCACATGAGCAAGGAACTCATCAACACGTCCAAGGCCCCTGCCGCTGTCGGTCCCTACAGTCAGGGGATTCGCTCCGGAGAAACTTGCTACTTTTCCGGTCAGGTCGGGCTGGTGCCCGAAACGGGGAAGATGGTGGAAGGCGACGTGGCAGCCCAGGCCGAGCAGGCTCTGAAAAATCTTTCCGCCGTGCTGGCCGAAGCCGGCCTCAGCACGGAAAATGTAGTGAAGACGGTTGTCTTCATTACCGATATGGCCAACTTCCCCGCCGTCAATGAAGTTTACAAGAAATACTTTGCCGCGCCCTACCCGGCCCGCTCCTGCGTGGCCGTGGCCGGTCTGCCGCTGGGAGCGCTGGTGGAGGTGGAAGCCATTGCCACCCGTTAGGGGCCGTTGACGTACCGGCCCGCTTAGAGCATTTTGCCTTTGAAAAAGGCAAAATGCGAGGCGGCGGCACAGCGCCACCCGGCCAAAAGTGAGCGGAAAAACCGTGCTTTTTCCGCGAAACGCCAGGCCGTATGGAGGAGAAAGCCTTTCTCCCGCCTTCCCTTCTTTCACAGGTTGTGGTGAAGAGAGGGTAAATGCTCGCCTTGACAAGGGGCAGACATGGTTACGGAGTATCCTACATGTCTGCCCCTTGCTTATCTGTGACGGACAGCAGCTCTTGCGCATATTTTTCCATGCGTGGTGTTCAGAAAGGTTGACCAGACGGGGGCTGGAACCTGTTTTTTGTTTTCCCCAGAGTTGTGCTTCCGGAAGACCTTGCCGCGGTCTTGCTCGCTGAGTGGGTCAGAACAAAAGCAGGCTGGAGGTAGCCGTCTGTCGCAGCAGAATGACGCACAGCAGGCTTGCGGCAATGAAGGGGCCAAAGGGAAGCCGGTAGCGCCAAATCATTTGGCGGTTTACCTTTCCGAGTACGAGCAGCCCTGCCATCGCCAGAAGCGCAAGACTTGCCGACATAAAGAAAAGCAAGGGTAAAAACTGCCAGCCGCAGAGCGCTCCCGCCAGGGCAAAAAGTTTGATGTCGCCCAGCCCCAGCCCCTCTTTCTTTCGCAACAGAAAAAATACGGTGCGCAGTCCCGCAGTGATAGTGAAAGCGATCAGAAAGCCCAGAAGGGCGTCTTCAATCGTGAGAAGGCCGCAGATGATAAAAAGCGGGGGAAAAATCAGCAAGGCCGGTAAAATCATGACATCCGGGAGAAGAGTAACGAAATAATCCACAAGTGAGGCCGTAAAGAGGACGAGCAACAGCAGGAGGAGAACAAAGGTTGCCGGTGAAATGCCGAAGCAGACGTATATGGCAGCGGCAAACAGACCGCACATGACTTCTGCTGTCAGGTACAGTAAGGAGATTTGCTGTTGGCAGTGACGACATTTTCCTCGTAGCAGAAGATAGCTGAAAATGGGAATCATGTCATAGGCGCAAAGATTTTTCCCGCAATGAGGACAGCACGAACGGGCACGAAAGTATGAAGTTCCGTTGACATAGGTTTGCGCAAACCACAGGGAGAAGCTGGCCAGTCCGCCGCCCACAAGAAAAAAAAACAGCATCATCATGATCTTACCTCAAAAAGTCGCTTGAGGATACCTGCCGCATCACAGATGGGACAAGACGGAAGTCTGCTACTTTGTGTCAGTATTTGTTTGTATAATTTTTAAATAAGGTAAATAGAGATGCCATGCTGGCTGCGCCTTGCATGCTTCTATACACACTGGTCGCATGCCTTGCTTCCCCTTGGCAAAAGCATGCTGGGGAAAGCCTCTTCCTTCAACGGTGTTGGAAGAGGCTTTCCCCCAAGTACGTTATTTTTGTGTCACACGTTCGCCCAAAAAGACGCCGCACACAAAGGGGAAAAGGCCGAGGCCTTACCAGAGCAGAATGACATTATAATAGAAATGCAACAGCGTGCACAACAAGACTGATCGGAAGCGCGTCCACAGAAAACCGATGCAAAGAGAAGGAAAAAACGTCAGCAGGGAGACGAGATGCGGCGAAAAGTAAACATGGATCAAGGCAAACAGACACGATGTAACCACATTGCCCCGGCTGAACAGAAAAATTTTTCCCGGCAGGAGTTTTTCCAGCTCCGCCTGGCACAAGGCACGCCACGTCATTTCCTCAAGCAGGGGCGCCACAAGGAAGAAAAACGGGTCGATGCCGGCGCGGTAATCGAAAAAAAGCCCACAGACTCCGCACAGGCAACATAGCCAAAAGCGGCGGTCCCGCAGGCCTTTCCAGAAGGGTCGCCAGTGGAATGATGAGGCAAGTTCGCTGATAAGGGACGGCATGTTTCCGTTTTACTTCCAGACGCCTGTGGAGCAGCGACCGATCTCCTGATAACTTTCCAGCCGGTCGCACAGGCCGAGTTTGCAGGCTCGCTCCAGATCGGCGCAGCCCTGCTTGGTGTCTTTCAGCAGAAAGCGCATGTCTCCCCTGTTCACGAAGGCTTCGGCAAAATCCGGGCGGTAGGCAATTGCCCGGCTGTAATCTTCGACGGCGTCGCGGAATTTTCTTCCGGCACGGTAGACATTGCCGCGGTTGTAATAATAAACGGCGTTTTCCGGCCTGAGCTGAATGGCTCTGTCCAGAGCGGCCCGAGCCTTTTCATGCTTGTCCAGATTGAGCAGAATGATGCCGTAGGCATTATAGGCTTCGGCATCATCCGTCACCTTGGTCAGGTATTCGGACATGACCCGCTCGGCATCGCTGAACAGGCTCAGCTTGTACAGGACAAGCGCGCGATTGAAAAGCACTTCCGGAGTGCTCTTGTCTTTGTCATCCACCATCTGGAGGAACTTGAGCGCTTCGTCCGGTTTGCCCTGCTCCAGCAGTACGCCTGCCTTGCCGACGAGCGCTTCGGGATTGGCAGGGTCCGAGCGCAAGGCGATTTCAAATTCATTGGCCGCCCGCTTGTAATCCTTGGAGGCAAAATAGGCGGAGCCCAGATTGGTATGCAGTGCCGCGGAGGTCGGCGAGAGCGAAACGGCTTTTTTGAAGCTGGCAACAGCCTGTTGAGGCTGATTACAGAGAAGTTGCGCCATCCCCAGTCCGTTGAGGGCGACAGGATGTGTCTGCGTTTCCAGAACGGAAGAAAACAGGCGGATGCTCTCCCGGCAATCTCCCCTGGCGTAGGCGCTCATGGCCTGTGTGACAGTATCTTCCACCTGCATCTGTGTCGGGGCTGTCCGTTTTACACATGCCGTTGCCGGCAGCAGGGCCGCCAGCAGAGCAAGGCGGCAGATGCAGCGTACCATTGCGGTACCGGAAAAACGCTTCTTCATTGTTCTCCCCTCAAAAAGTCGTTGAGGCTGTACTCGCCTTTTTCGAGTACAATGCTTCCCACAGCGGGAATATGGATGGTAGCTGCCTCCCGGTCCGCATACAACCGCAACAGGCACTCCGTGGAAACTCCCGTGCCGGCAAAAAGAATGCGTCCGGTTCGGGCTGCGGGGCTCCCCGCAGCCTCGTGGACGATGCCGAAACCAGCGGGAAAGGCGGCAATCCGAATTTCCTGCCCCCCGTCGATTTTGAAAATTTCCGTTCCCTTCAACTCAAGTCTGACATCGCGCCCCGTCAGCATGGCTTCGCCCTTTGCCCGTCGGATAATGTACAATAAGCGCTTGCTTTCGCTGTCCAGCAGGCTGTCGCGCCCTTTCCATGTTCCTATGCTCAATGCCAGCGTCGCTCCCATGATGAGCAGAACGACAAGAAGCTCAAGCAGCGTAAAGCCGTTCTGCTCGTATCTATCTGTCTTCAGGAACATCATCGTTCCAGATATCGGCATTGAATCCGTCTCCGCCCTCGACGCCGTCGGCGCCGAGACTCATGATTTCAAAAGGCGTCTTCTTGCCGGGTGCAACATAGATGTAATCATTACCCCAGGGGTCCTGCGGAATTTTCGACATATACCCATTGGGGGGATAGTTGCGGGGCGAGCGGCCCGTACTCGGCTTTGTGACCAGCGCTTCCAGTCCCTGCTCCGTGGAAGGATAGAACGCATTGTCAAGATAGAATTTTTTTACTGCCGTGGAGAGGTTTTCAATCTGCATTTTAGCCTGAACAACACGCGCCTTGTCCGGCTCGTCCATGAATCGCGGAGCAACTACCGCCCCCAGGATGCCCAGAATGACGATGACGATCATCAGTTCAAGAAGAGTAAAACCTTCCTGCTTGCGAATTTTTTTACTGCATTGCATGTCCTTCTCCTTTTTGCGACTTTTCCGGATTCACTATTCGCCATACGACGGCTTGAAGAACGTTTGTCCCTGCTGGCCGCTGCTGTCTGTTTTTCCGCTTTCTGTACGGGCTGTCGGGCAGATACGCAATCCTCCGCTGGTCGGCTTTAGAGCATTTTGCCTTTGAAAAAGGCAAAATACGAGGCAGCGGCACAGCGCCGCCCGGCCCAAAGTGAACAGAAAAACCGCGTTTTTTCCGCGAAACGACAGACCGTATGGTTTGCAACGCAAAGCGTTTCAAACTGAAAGTGCTCTATAGGGCCTGTTAACACTATTCGTTTCCTGTTTGGGGAAGGGGAACCCCTCGCTTTGCTGTCGATGCTCGTAAGGCTTCTGCGTCGCCTAACGGGCACGGCCCTGCGGGCCGCCCGTTGGGGCGCTGCCAACGCGGGGGGCCCTTCCCCCAAAGTCCCCATCCCTTCCCCAGCGCGCTTTTACCGAGGGAAGAGTCAGGGACACGTGGCAACCCCGCCCCCAAACTCAAGCGGAGCGTGTAGGGCTTATTTATCTTATATATTGAAATTATTTGTAAAATTTGTGTTAACATGCCCTAGAACAGGAAGCGGGTGACCCACTGCATGTAAGATTTGGTCAACCAGCCGACGGAGACGCAGCGTAACCGTCTGACTCCGATGCCTGCCTCGCTTGTTATACGATACCAGCGGCTTTGCTCGCTCATGATCTGCTTTGAGGGCAGTGAGATGCCGTAGGACTCAAAAATGGCCCTGTACCATCCCGGAGTCAATCTTTCTCCCTGATTTGCCCTCAGGCGCAAAAACCCTTCCACAAATTCGGAAGCGATGGCGTAATTATCAACAAAGCCGTACACGACAGCCGGGTGGAGCGTATTGATGTTCAGCGGCCCTGTTGACCACAACGTGCAGCAGTCCGCCAATCCCGGCATGTCTCCTGATCCCCATATCACCCGCTGCGCCAGCTCGCGTTCTACGCTCGGCCAGTAGATCAGCAGGAGCTCGGCCATATTTTCCGGCGGTCGAAAAGGTGGGAAATATAATGGCTCCTGTTCCAGATACCATGCACGCGCCTCGGACGACAACGAGCTTTCGCCCCCCCAGCTCAAAAGACCGTCAAGAAATTCCTGCGCACATATCTTGGCAGCATCGTAGCTGCCTTCATACCCGTGCTGTATCAACAAAAAGGAAAGGATTCTTTCAAACATCAGACGGTAGGTTTCCGCCTTTTGTACCCCTGCCGAGTCATCCGCAAACAGCGCCTTGAGCGGAAAGCGTGCATTTTCATCCTCCAGCTGAATGCTGATGGAGCCGCTTTTGAGCTGTTCGTTATATATATTGGTAAATTCGGAAAATTCTTTTTGCGTATAGGCAAAATTGGCAATAGTTTCACTTTCTTCAGTCGTTTGTTCTTTTCTGACGAGAAAAAGCGCCGCCAAGGTTTCGCAGGTGTTCAAAAGAGGTTTTGAAACAAGGATTGAGCGACTCGTCAAGGAAAAAATATGATCCAGCAGAACAGTTCTGTTCAATTCGATGCTGACAAGGGAGAGGCCCGATATGATGAACAGAACAAGGATAAGGACGACGCCGCGCTGATGTTTCCTCCTCTTATTCCCAGCCAATTTCCGTTCTCCTCGTCATCGTATAGGAATAAAAGTATTCTTCATCTTCCGCTTCAGACATCTTGTAGACAAGGCGCACCCCGATGGCGTCGCTGCTGTCCGAACCGTCTTCGCCCCATTCGGTGACGGTCTGTCCTCCGGGAAGAATAAGATCGAATCTGGCGGTCACCAGCGAGGGAAAGAGCACGATTTCCCGCCAGGGAAACTCGCCGGAAACTCCACAAAACGGCCTTTCCCGTCGAACAACCATCTTTCGATTGCTCGAGGTGGAACGTAGCCTGTACTCCACGCAAAACATGCCCCCTGAGGGCGAAACGGATTCCGGCAGTGCGGATGTCCCCGTGGCAAAGGAAAGCAGAATGCTCTCTCCTTCTTCTTGTTCCGGGGCTTCCGTCTCCGTTTCCTTGTAATACTCCTCCGAGGAAATCACAGCGGTCTTGCCCAGAGGCGGAAGCGTCGTCATCTCTTCGGAGACTATACGCATGGCGGCAATATCGTTATCAATGATCCCGAAAACGATGCGTCCCCGTTCACGTTCGGCAACAGCCTGTTGCGCCTGTCTGCCGCTTAAGGTGACCATATCCCAGGTACGGAACAGCACTGCGCCGATAACGGCCGTCAATGCCATGGCTATCAGCATTTCAAACAGGGTGAAG
>CALVGJ010000038.1 GCA_944327045.1 uncultured Desulfovibrio sp. | reverse complement strand
CTCCCTCCCCGCTGCGCCCCGGTGAAGGAGCCCTCCTCATAGCCGAAGAGCTCGCTTTCCAGCAGTTCCTTGGGAATGGCGGCGCAATTGAGGGCCACAAAAGGCTGATGCGCCCGCCTGCTGCTGTTGTGAATGGCCTGGGCAAAGAGCTCCTTGCCGGTTCCCGTTTCGCCGCTGAGCAGCACCGGCGCTCCGCCTCCCGCCGCAATGCGGGCATGATGGACGGCAAGGCGCAGCTTTTCGCTCTTGCCCAGAATGGACTCAAAGGTAAAGTGCGCCATATTGCCCGTGACCTCCACGGCCATGCGCATGACTTCCTTGCGTTCCTGAATGGTCAGCAGTCCCCCTACCACTTCGCCGCCCGGCATGCGCAGCGGATCCAGCGAGACAAAATGAATGACCCCCGACTGCCGGGCCACCGTTTCCTTGGCGCGCAGACTCCTGCCCGTTGCCAGACAGTGCAGCAGTTCGCCGGCCTCCAGATATACATCGAGCAACTGTCCTTCACAGGCCGATGGCAGGCCCAGCAGACTGCGGGCCCGCCGGTTGCATTCCGCAATGCGCCCTTCGGACGTGATTGTGACGATGCCGCGCGAGTCCGCGTCAATAATGGCCCGCAGGGACTGGCGCTTGATGGCCAGCTCCCGAAAGCGACCGCGTTCGCGCAGCTGCGCCCGTACGGTTTCCGCCGCCTGACGCACCAGCCCCAGCGTATGCACATGCATCCTGCGGGACTGCCCGCTCAGCGAAATGGCCCCCAGCACCCGCGTGCCGTCCGGCGAAAAGACGGGCGCTCCCGCATTGCTGATGTCCCGCGCCGGAACGGAGTACATGCGACTGCCCGGCAGAAAGACGGGAATGCGCTCGGCCAGCGCAAGACCTATGGCGCAGGTGCCCACGTCCTGCTCCGTCCAGCGGTATCCCGGCAGGCAGCGTCTGCGGGTAAAGTGCTCCATGAGGTCGGCATCCCCCACCGCATACAGGACATAGCCCTCACCGTCGGCAAGGGCCATGCAGAAGCCTGTATCCTTGAGCAGACGGTACAGGCTGTCTATCTGCTCACGGGCAAACAGAAAAAACTCCTGCTGAGCGGCAATGCGCTTGCGCAGGGCGGCTGGGCCAAGGCGTGTCGCTTCCGGTGCTCCGTCATGAAGCGGGTCAATACCGTAAGCGGCTGACCGGGCAAGGGAACGCTTGATAACGGCATCCAGTTCGGGAAGAAAGGGGGTTGTCTGCGTCATATGTAATATCCTGAAACAGTGTTTCAAAAAATTACATCATTTGGCCGGATGGTGCAACTCAGTAAAATAACTGGTTTGTTCATGGAATCTGTCTGAAATGAATAAGGAGTGTATGTAATAAAATATTACACAATAGCGGTACTCTCATTGAAAATATTTCAAAAAAATTTATATAATATACTGAAAATACTGCATAATACAAAAAAGGCATACCCCTTGCTTTTTGGGACGGTAACAGAAGCGGCAGGCCAAAACGCCTGCAAAGGAGTATGCCATGTCCATCCAACGATTCGGAACCCCGACCGCTCCGGGTGCCCTTCCCTTTTCCAAGGCCGTTGCCGCCGACGGCTGGCTGTATGTCAGCGGGCAGGTTCCCCGTGATGCCGACGGGGAGATTGTCAGCGGCAGCATCAGCGTACAGACGCGCGTCACCCTCGACAACCTCACCAAGGTGCTCGAGCAGGCGGGATACAGTCTCAACGACGTGGTCCGCGTCACCGTCTATCTGGACGATCCCCGGGATTTTGCCGGCTTCAACAAGGTCTATGCCCGCTATTTCACGGCGGAACATGCCCCGGCCCGAGTCTGCGTTCAGGCATCCATGATGAGCGATCTGCGCGTGGAAGTGGATTGCGTGGCCTACAGAAAGCCCTAGGGGGATCACATGGCAACGCATGCACAGGATATCCTGATAGTAGGCGGCGGCATCACCGGGGTGGCGCTGGCCTACGGTCTGGCAGGATCGGGACGCCGCATCACGGTTCTCGACCGCCAGACCCCCACCAACCGCGCCTCGCGCACCAATGTCGGTCTTATCTGGGTACAGTCCAAGTTTCTCCATCTGCCGGACTATGCCCGCTGGGGCTTTCTCTCCTCCCGTGAATATCCGGCGCTGGTGGGCGAACTGGAAGCCCTTACCGGCCTGCGTATCCCCGTGCAGTTCCGGGGAGGACTCATTCCGGTCCTGAGCGAGGCGGAATATCAGCAGCGCGGGGATTACATCGTCAAGCTGCGGGAGGCACTGGGCGAGTATCGCGGCGGCATGATCGATCGCGGCGAGCTGGACGCCCTCCTGCCCGGCATACGTTTCGGCAGGGAAGTGACGGGCGCGGCCTGGTGCGAAGAAGACGGCGTCATTGATCCGCTGGCGCTTCTGCGTGCTTTCCGTGCGGCCCTTCCGCGCAAGGGAGTCGAACTGCTGGAACGGGACGTGCTGGACGTGCAGCCGCAGGACGGCGGTTATCGAGTCGTCACCGACAACGGCATCTACGAAGGCGGTACGCTGATTCTGGCCGCAGGACTGGCCAACAGGCGTTTTGCTCGTTTTGCCCTGCCTTCGCTGCCGGTCTACCCTGATATGGGACAGGTTCTGCTGGTGGAGCGCATGCCCTATGTCATGCCCATTCCGGTACTGGGAGCCACTCAGACCTTCGGCGGCACCACCATCATCGGCTTCCGCCACGAAAATGCCGGACACCGGATGACTATTGAGCAGAAAGGCGTGTCCGGCGAGGGACAATGGGCCATGCGCGTCTGGCCCGAGCTGGCGGGCAAGCGCGTCATCCGCGCCTGGACGGGCCTGCGCGTCATGCCCAATGACAATATGGCCATTTACAGCCGTCTGCCGGGGCATGCCAATGCCTACCTCATCAACACGCACAGTGCCGTCACCATGGCGGCCGCGCATGCCCGCCTGCTGCCACCCTTCCTGCTGGGCGGGGAGCTCCCGGAAACGGCCCGCGGCATGACGCTGCAACGCTTCGGCTTTGCCTGTTAGCGCGCTTTCATCTGCAAAGGAGAGCTATATGAGCAACATCCCCGGCAAAACCGTGCACATCATCGTCAACGGCACGTCCGTCGAAGTGCCGGAAGGCATCAGTGTGGCGGCTGCGGTGCTCGGCCACAGTCATGAGCGGCATTTTTACGAACACAGCCTGGACGGCAGCAAGCGTTCCCCGTGGTGCCTCATGGGCGTCTGCTTCGAGTGCATGCTGGAAATCAACGGCAAGCCCGACGTGCAGTCCTGTATGGTGCCGGTGGCCGAAGGCATGGTGGTCAACACCCAGAAGCGCCCCGCCATTCCCGGCGAGAACGGACTTTCTGATCAGGGAGGCAGGGCATGAACGTCACCAATTTCGACTGCATCATCATCGGCGCCGGTCCCGCCGGACTGTCTGCCGCCTGCGCGGCCAGGGACTGCGGGCTGGAAGTGGCGCTGCTGGACGAGCAGGCCGCTCCCGGCGGCCAGCTTTTCCGCAATGTGGAATCCTCGCTTGGTCAACGCCTGCTCGATGAAAAGGACAGGCGTACCGGTCTCGATCTGGTGGCCCGCTTCCGAGCCAGCGGTACGGACTATCGTCCTCAGGCGACGGTATGGGCCATTGACGACAAGGCCGTCAGCTATTCCCGCAACGGCGTGTCGGAACGGATAACCGCCTCGCACATTATCCTTGCCCCCGGCGGCATGGAGCGCCCTGTCCCCTTCCCCGGCTGGACGCTGCCCGGCGTCATGGGTGCGGGCGGCATGGACATCCTGCTGCGTTCGGCCTGCCTGCCGCCGCTCGACAGGCAGCACCCCGTCATACTCTGCGGCAACGGTCCGCTGCTTCTGTTGCTGGCCTGCCACCTGCTGGACGCCGGCGCTCCCGTGGCCGCCTGGCTGGATACGGGCGACACCGCACGCCGTCTGGCCGCCCTGCCCCATATGCCTGCCGCTCTGGGAGATCGTCCCTATCTTGCCAAGGGGCTGCACATGGCCCGCCGCGTCCTTACCTCAGGCATCCCCATCATCCGCCATGTGCGCAGCCTGCGGGCCGAAGGCGACGGCCACGTGGAACAGGTACGCTATACGACCAACAAGGGCGAATACCGCCTGCCCGCGGGCATGCTGCTGCGTCATGAAGGCATCATTCCCCGGACGCATATTCCCAATGCGCTGGGTCTTGTCATGACCTGGGACGAGGTGCAGCGCTGCTGGCATCCCACGACGGATATCCACGGCCGCACAAGCTGCGAATATATTTCCGTAGCCGGAGACAGCGCCTTTGTACACGGCGGCGACGCCAGCCTGCTCAAGGGGACGCTGGCAGGCATAGATGCGGCGCGCCGCCTGCGCGTCATCAGCGAGGCGGAGGCCGCTCACCGAGGCGCTGTCGCACTGCGGGAACTGCGCCGCATGGAATGGGCCCGCGGCTTTTTGCGTCACGTCTTTGCCCCTCACCCCGACATCTTTGCCGTACCGGACGAGACCATCATCTGCCGCTGCGAAAACGTCAGCGCGGGCGACGTACGCGCCGCCGTACGGGAAGGTTTTACCAACGTCAATGAAATAAAGCGCTTCACCCGTTGCGGCATGGGGCCGTGTCAGGGGCGCATGTGCGGACCGGCTCTGGCCGAACTGGCTGCCCGGGCTTCCGGCAAGTCTCCCCGTCAGGTGGACATGCTGCATGTGCGCATGCCGTTCCGCCCCGTCACGCTCAACGAATATTGCACGCTCAACGGCCTCGGTTACGAGGAAACACGGACATCGTAATCACGCTCGGAGAAAGGTTTCCCCGGATGCGCCAGCTTTTCAGGAGGTTGCCATGCCTATTCACTGGATAGACTATTCCATCATCATCCTTTACTTCTTCGTGGTCATCTACATCGGCTGGTGGGCCATGCAGAAGGTTTCCAGCTTTGACGACTATGCCGTGGCCGGTCGCGGTCTGCCGCTCGCCATCTTCTTTGCGGCCATTGCCGCCACCCTCTGCGGCGGCGGCGCCACCATCGGCCGCGTGGCCTTCATGCATACCACGGGCATTGTGGTCTTTGCCGGTCTCATGGGCGTGGTCATCAATCAAATCATTTCCGGTCTCTACATCGCCGGACGCGTCCATGCCATCCCCAACGTCTACACGGTCGGCGACCTTTGCGGCCTCTATTACGGCCGGGCCGGACGGCTTGTTTCCAGCGTGGTCTGTTTCCTCTTCTGCCTCGGCCTGTTCGGCGTGCAGATTCTGGCCATGGGGGCCATCCTGCAGACAGCCACCGGCATTGACCTCATTCCGGCGGCGCTCATCTCCTCAGCCATCACGCTGGCCTATACCTGGGCCGGAGGCATGCTGGGCGTCACCATGACCGACGCCATCCAGTACGTCATCATCATTGTGGGCGTGAGTCTCTGCGGTTACCTGGGCATCGAGCGTGCCGGCGGCTATGATGCCATGATCGCGCAACTCCAGTCCATGCCGCAATATGTCGACAACCTCATGCCCTTTGCCGACTGGGGCGTCATCAAGTTCGCCGGGCTGTTCTTCGGTTTCCTGTTCGGGGAATTCTGCGCCCCCTACTTCATCCAGCGCTACGCCTCCACCAAGTCCGCCAAGGACAGCAAGGTCGGCGTGCTCATCTTCTCGGTACACTGGCTCTTCTTCCTGGCGACCACGGCAGGCATCGGTCTGGCTTCCATGGCCCTGCAGCCCGACGTCAAGCCCGACCTTGCCTTTACCAACCTTATCCGCGACGTGTTGCCCATCGGCGTAACCGGGCTTGTGCTGGCGGCTCTGCTGGCAGCCGTCATGTCCAGTGCGGCGGCCTTCATCAACACGGCCAGCGTGGCCTATACGCGGGACATCTACAACAAGTTCATCAATCCTAAGGCATCGCAGCAGGACATGCTGCGCCAGTCCCGGCTGTCCACCCTGCTGGTAGGCGGCGGCGCCATCGTCGTGGCCATTCTCTTCCAGGATGTCTTCGGTCTCATGCTCTATATCTTCAAGTTCTGGCCTTCCAGCGTGCTGCCGCCGCTGCTGCTGGGCATCTTCTGGGGCAAGGTGTCGCCCCGCGCCGGAGCTCCGGCCATGATCATAGGCGGTCTGGCCTTCCTCATCTGGAGCGACAAGATTCTCGGCGAACCCTTCGGCATTCCGGCCAACCTCGTCGGCATCAGTCTGAACTGCCTGACGCTCTTCCTTGTCCACCAGATGACCAAGCGATCCGTCCCGACCACCGGCGCTTACGCGCCCGAAGTCCTGTAGGAGGAATCCGCCATGCATGAATTCTTCAAGATATTCATCCTGCTGTCCTTTGTACTCAATATTGCCTGTGGCATCTGGGTCTTTTTCGGCATCCTTCAGTGGATACGCGAGCTGAAGCACAAGACCCGGTAGAAGAGGCAAGGGAGCGTCGCTGACGCCTCTTGCGGCGCTCCCCCTTCCCCATCGTCACCATACTTGCGACAGGAGAAACACGGCATGATTCTTCAGGGCGGAAAACTCTATTACGATACCCCGATCGGCATTCTCTGTCTGGATTCGCAATTTCCCAAGCCACGCGGACACTTGCGCAATCCACTGACCTACCCCTTCCCCACGGTGCAATATCTTATCCGCGGCGTGGACGTGCCCCGGATGCTCTTCAACCCCACGCCGGAACTGGTGGAACCCTTTCTGGAAGGCGCGCGCGAACTGGAACGACAGGGAGTGCTGGCCATTGCGGGGTCCTGCGGTTTCATGGCCCGCTTTCAACAGCGCATTGCGGCCGAGGTGCGGGTGCCTGTCCTGCTTTCCAGCCTTGTACAGCTCCCTCTCCTGCGGATCATGCACGGCGAAAGTGCACGTATCGGCGTACTGACCGCCAGCGCGGCCTCCCTGACACAGGATCATTTCGTCAACTGCATGACCGACATGCGGAGCGTCTGCATCCAGGGAATGGAGCATAATCCTGAATTTGCCGAAACCATTTTGCAGAGCAAGCGTACATGCTTTGATATGGATCGCCTGCAAAAAGAAGTCGTGGACACGGCCACCGCCTTTGCCGCCGCCGAAAAACTGGATGCTCTCCTGCTGGAATGCACGGATTTGTCCGCCTTTTCCGCACCGGTGCAGCGGGCTATACAGATACCGGTCTATGACATCAATACGCTCGTGGCTTACACAGCTTCGGTCGTCGTTCGTCACGACTACCTGTAAACGCACCATCCTTTCGGGCGGCGGCCCCCTCTTTCGCCCCGTCCTCCAGAGGCTTTTCCCTCATGCGGAAAAGCCTTTTTTTGTACAAAAAGAAACTTGCCTTGGCCGGGCAAGTATGCAACAGCAGAAACAACCTTATGCACCCTGAAGCCCCTTGCCGACGGTGCCGCGTCCTCTCACCTCTGTGTCCGGTCGCCATGCCCAGCATCTGCCGTCCCTCTTATCTCCTGCTGTTCATCTTCCTTTTTCTGTGCTGCTGTCCCGCACACGCCCACTATCTGGAAATTCTGGCAGCCGGAGACGTGACGCTTGGCGGCGGAATGCGGGATGCGCCCATGCCATCCCTGCTCTTCGCCCCGGAGAGCCGCCGCCGCATCGAACAGGCTGACGTTTTTCTCTGGAATTGCGAAACTGCCGGTCCGGCCTCCCTTTCCAAGGAAAACCTCTACATCTTTCATGCTGACGACATGTTTTTTCCGCAGATGCGTTTTGCCAACGGCGCAGCCTGCACAGCCAACAACCATGTTTTCGACGGGTACGAAGAAGGAGCCATGAACCTTCTGCATATGCTGGAGCAAAACGGCATTGCCCAGAACGGCCTGCATCTGCGCGGCCACTATGCCCCGCTGCTGCTGACGACGCCCGGCCGTCAGGCGCCCGTCTATCTGCTCACCGGTTCTCCCATGTCGCAGATCGGGAGCGGCCCGCAAGTGGTAACCCTGAACTATCCTCTGCTGCGCGAATGGGTACACAGCCTGCGGCAGGCCGTGCCCGAAAGCCTCATTATCGTCTATTCGCATGACGGCGAGGAAGGGCAGATTGAACCGACGCGCCGTCAACGGCAGTGGGCGAATAGCTTTGCGGCTGCCGGAGCCGACGTGCTGTTGTTTGCGCACAGCCACCTGTATGGCGGCGTGGAAATCCTGTGGGACAGTCCGCGCAGAACGCTGGTTGCCTGGAGTCTGGGCAACTTTCTTTTCGGCGGCAACCGCAGGTGGAAGAATCACCGGGATGTCCGTCTGTTGCGCATCCGCATCAACCTGGCGGACGGCAACAAGGATGCCGTATGGCTGCTGGGACATACGGAAAACTGGCAGTTTTCCTTCTATCCTGCCCGCGCACCCGAGAACAATTTCTCCCGGAAGGAGGACTCTCCCCAGGACGACGGATTGTAGATGAAAAGTTGGCAAAGGGGACTTGCCTTGTTTTTCTGAAAGCGCCATACTGAAAAACACGTCTATGGCATCTGAAATGACCCGGCTGACGTGGGAAAACGCCGCCCCTGTCTGCAATATCCGCTGGCGGATAGGATGCGATGGGAGCGACGGACCCCATTGCGAGGAGTATGCCGCATGATAACGTCCAAGGAATTGAATGAGCTCGGTTTACCTAATGATCCCCGCCTGATGGCTCCGGCCATGCGTTTGATCAACAGCACGCTGGGGCGTAACCATGCCGGAGAGGCGGAACACGAGGCCATGCGCGAGGCCGTCCGCACACTGGCTGCCGCACCGGAAACCATGTGCGAGCATGACGTTCTCGGCTCACTGGCTCGCTTGTATATGGATCTTTTTCCCGCCGGTACACGATTCACGCCGCGCGCGACGCCCGCGCCATGGCGGCAATGGGCTGCCGGGGAAGCGGAGGCGGAAGCTGTCCGGCAGATGGAAATTGCCTGCACCCTGCCCTCGGCGGTGTGCGGCGCACTTCTGCCGGATGCCCATCTCGGCTACGGTCTGCCCATAGGCGGCGTTCTGGCCGTCAAAGATAGCGTCATTCCCTATGCCGTGGGCGTGGATATAGCCTGCCGCATGCGGCTTTCTGTGCTGGATATGCCTGCTTCGCGTCTGTCGGAATCTCGAGACAGCTTTGCAACAGCTCTGGAACGGGAAACCCGCTTCGGTATAGGGGCTGAATTTGCACGCGAGGAGCGCCGCAGCCATGCTGTCATGGATGAGGACTGGAATGTCAGCCCGGTAACGCGCGTCGGCAAGGACAAGGCCTGGAAGCAGTTGGGCAGCAGCGGATGCGGAAATCATTTCGTCGAGTTCGGGGAACTGCATGTGAACGCCCCGGCTCGGATCGGCGATGTAGATCTTGCTCCCGGCGTCTATCTTGCCCTGCTCAGCCATTCCGGCAGCCGGGGGACGGGAGAAAGTGTTGCCAAGCACTACAGCGAGCGGGCCATGTCGCTGCGGCCGTCCCTGCCCGAAGAGTTGCGACGACTGGCCTGGCTGGACATGGACAGTGCCGACGGGCAGGAATATTGGGCCGCCATGCAGCTTATGGGCCGTTATGCCTCGGCCAATCACGAGCTGATACACCGGCACGTTATGGCCGCCATTGGTGCGCAAGCGCTGACCCATGTGGAAAACCACCATAACTTTGCATGGGAGGAGACACATGGCGGCGAGCGCGTGATTGTGCATCGCAAGGGGGCGACGCCCGCGCATACAGGCCGGCTTGGCGTTGTGCCCGGTTCCATGTCAACGCCGGGATTTATAGTGCGCGGCAAGGGGAGCGAAGCGTCGATCTGTTCATGTTCGCATGGCGCCGGTCGGGCCATGAGTCGAGCAGCCGCCTTTCGACAGCTCCGACTTGAGGACATGGAGGCTGCCTTGCGGGACAACGGCGTAGAGCTGCTGTCCGGCTCACTGGACGAATCTCCTCAGGCCTACAAGGATATTCATGCGATCATGGCGGCGCAACGTGATCTTGTGGACATTCTGGCCGAGTTCCACCCCCGTCTTGTCAAGATGGCTCCCGACGAACCGCGCAGACCGTAGGAAAGGGAAAAACATGCAATAAAATACACCCGCAGGCAGGGGGTGGGCACGAGGCAACCGCTCCTCTAGGTACGTGTGGTATGTAAACGAATTTGCCTTATTCATTAACCAAGACCACCCGCTATGCGGGTGGTCTTGATTTTGCGCCTTTGGCCCTCAACGAACATTTTCATTTTGAAACGCGTTGCGTTTCAAACCATACGATCTGTCGTTTCGCGGAAAAACGCGTTTTTTCCGCCCACCTTTAGCCGGGCGGCGCTGTGCTGCCCCTCGCATTTTGCCTTTTTCAATGACAAAACGCTCTAAAGCCATAAGAAAAAGGGATTGCGAAAAATCCGCAATCCCTTGTCATTTCTGGTGGAGAAGAGGAGACTTGAACTCCCGACCCCCGCCTTGCGAAGGCGATGCTCTCCCAGCTGAGCTACTTCCCCTTGCCGTGTTCGTTCACACAAGAATGGTGTTTACCCGGAACACGCGGACTTGTCAATCAATTTCCCACCCTTCCCTTGCGGCTATGTTGTTGCCTCGGGAATGAGCTGAATATAGGGACGCTTGAAGAGGCGCGTTTCCCCGCTTTTGGGGTCGTGAACGGAATTGACGAAACATTTCCACGCGGCATCATCCAGCGGCATGTGGTCGCTGCGGTAGTAAAAACCGGGATAGCGGGTTTCCTCACGGAAAGCCATGTGCTGCATGTGCAGACGAACGGTCCAGAGGCGATGATAATTTTCCCAGCAGCGCAACAGCTCGTGCAGGTCACGGGCCGCCAGACGCGCGGAATCCTCCTCCAGCATGTCCAGCAACTCGAAACCGCGTTCCAGCATGGCCTGTGAGGTTATGTAGAAGGTGGAAACGCCGCCGCCGTATTCGTCCGTACATTTCATGAGCCGCAACATGAAATGACGCGGCGTCAGCATATGGGGATTCACCTCGACGTCCGTAGTGGCATCCTTATGAGCCTGGAAAGTACGCCACGGCGCATAGATCATATCGGCCAGGGCCTGCGGCGTCTGCGCCGGAACAGGCGTTTCCCCGGCATGATCCACGCACCAGCGCACCATCTGCTTGCCGGCAATACGACCTTCGGCATGCGAGCCGGAAGAAAACTTGTGGCCGGAAGCACCTACGCCATCCCCACAGGTAAACAAGCCCTCAATGGTGGTCATTCGATTGTAGACCTTTCCGTTGGCGGCCCGAATCTTGTATTCCGCGGGCACCCAGTCTTCATCCGGCCCGGAAACCCAGATACCGCAGCAGCCCGAATGCGATCCCAGCAGGTAGGGCTCGGTGGGCATGATTTCCGAACCGCGTTCTTCCGGCGCGGTATTGGTGCTGGCCCAGAGATTGGCCTGCGCCACGCACATGTCCAGAAAATCCTCCCAGGCCTCGCTTTCCAGCGCCTTCTGCTGTTTTTCGTCCAGAGAGGCAAACGTGCTCCGCAGCGCCGTGCGGGTATCCATAAGAATGGGTCCCCGGCCTTCGCGCATCTCCCGCAGCATCATGTGATTACGCAGGCAGGTAGGCACCACATGCCCGCGGGCATAGCCGCGCTCCTCATAGGGGCGCAGCATGGCCTTGTTGGTCTGGCAGTAATCCTCACCCAGAGCGTTGACGGCCTTGGCCCGGAACAACAGGAACCAGGCCCCCACCGGACCATAGCCATCCTTGAAGCGCGCCGGGACGAAGCGGTTTTCCATCATGGTCATTTCCGCGCCGATCTGTGCGCTCATGGCGTAGGTGGAACCGGCATTCCAGACAGGATACCAGGCACGGCCGAGTCCCTCGCCACAGGAACGGGGACGGTAGACATTTACGGCTCCACCGGCGGCCAGCAGGACGGCCTTGGCCCGGAACACGTGCACTTCGTTGCGGCGGACGCTGAAGCCCACCGCTCCGGCGATACGTCCGGGATGCTCCTTATCCGTCAGAAGTCGCACAATGAAGACGCGCTCAAGGATGCGCTCCGGCCCCAGTGCCTTGCGGGCAGCCTCCGCGACGATGCATTTGTAGGATTCGCCGTTGATCATGATCTGCCAGCGACCGGAACGCACGGGTTTGTCCCCCTTGCGCAGGGACTTGCCGGCCGCCCTTGCTTCCGCGCCGTCCAGATTGTGCCCGTCCTCACCCTTGATCCAGCAGGGCAACCCCCAATCCTCGAAAAGGTGGACGGAATCATCTACATGGCGGCCCACATCATAAATGAGGTCTTCCCGCACAAGCCCCATGAGGTCGGTACGAACCATGCGCACATAGTCTTCCGGACTGTTGTCGCCAAGATAGGTATTGATGGCGGACAAGCCCTGAGCCACAGCGCCGCTGCGTTCCAGGGCCGCCTTGTCCACCATGAGCATTTTCAGGCCGTGGCGGTCCCCCCAGCGTACGGCTTCATAAGCTGCGCCGCAGGCACCCATACCGCCGCCGATAATGAGGATATCTAGATCATGTTCCACAATTTCGGGGGTATCCAACGGCAGGCCGGCTTGTTGCTGAGACTGTGCGTAACTCATGCGTCCTCCAGGCGGGGGCTGTGCGTCCGAAAAATGCGCTGCCTGTCCGGATCGCTGACCGCGGCGCGCACAGGTGCGGCACAGGCAGGAGCAACAGCCGGAACGTCTTCCGTACTCAGGCGGTTATCCTCCAGAGAAACGTCCTGCCCCAGAGGGGTCGGCGGTTCGATGGAGTCCTCGGCCGTGGTGCGAATGGGAAAACTGAAACGTTTCTGCAGACCGTTGCGAAATCGGACGGTCCAGGAAATCTGCTGCGAACCGCGCAACGGCAGACACACGCCGCCCAACGGGGCAAAGTCCGCATAGGGACGCACGGAAATGGCCCCCTGCGGACAAATCTTGACGCAGGAATAACATTCCCAGCAGGCGTCGGGTTCCTGATTGAAAGCTTTCATGCTCATGCTGTCCAGCAGCATGAGATCATTGGGGCAGACGTACATGCAGGCGGTGCGTTGACCACCCTTGCAGCCGTCGCATTTGGCGGGATCGACATAGGTCGGCATGGCGGCTCCTGTAAAAAAGTCCCCCTTCGGACAGATTGCGGACGCATCGAAGGGGGGTGAGCATTATTGACGTCTATTCTCCGGTAGCTGCAGCCTCGTCCACGACCCAGATGAGATCGCCGACGCTGGGCCGCACGAACTGGGCGGGCAGGGTCGGCTCATCCAGCAGATTGAGCGTCTTGGTCAGCACGGCGTGCTTTTCCTTGCCGGTGACAAGGAACATGCAGCAACGGGAATTGTTGATGACCGGCAGGGTAAGGGTAAGGCGGTCGGCCTTGCGTTCCGGCACATACTGGTCGATGACCAGACGTCTGCGCTCCAGCAGTGCGGGAGAATTGGGGAAAATGGAACCCGTATGGCCGTCATCGCCGACCCCCAGCAACATGAAGTCGAAGCGGGGAACCTCAGTGGGACCAATGTTGAAATCGGCGCGAATCTGCTCCTCGTACATGATGGCGGCCTTCACCGGATCAAGTTCGCCGCGCATGCGGAAAAAGTGCGTCACCGGCAGGTGCGAGAGCATTTCGCGCCGGGCAAGGCCGTAATTGCTTTCCGGATGATCCGGCCCGACACAGCGTTCATCCACCCAGAAAAAGGTAATCTTGTCCCACGGCAGGCGGTCAGCCCAGTCATGGGCGGTCAGCAGGCGAAAAAGCGGAATGGGAGTCTGCCCCCCGGAAAGGGCAATCTTGAAAACGCCGCGTTCGCTGACCGCCTCCTCGCAGGCGGCGGCGAGTATGTGAGCGGCGCGTTCGGCCATGGCTGCCGGATTTTTATGGATATGTACGGAAAGATGTATGGAACGGCTGCGAGCTTGCATAAGAGGGACTCCTTATTTTACGGAAACGAGTATGCCATAGGCCGGATGCGGAGAAAAGGCTTTTTTATGACGTTTTCCCGGCGTATTCATTGCATCGGAGCGAAAAAGAGCGGAGGCGCCGCAGGGCAGGCCAGGCCCGAAGACGCTCACGGAGTCCGCAACTCCGTATTTTCTATTGAAGGCATGTTCCTGATGACGTAAAAGAACGGAGAAGACAGTACCGCCGTCGGCGCGCCCGACCGGCCCGAGTCTTTTGTGCTGTACGTTTTTTCCAGGAGATTCCGATGTTGCCCGCCATTCATATTGATCCCGACCTGCTGGAACGTTACCCCAACACCCGCCTGGGCTGTCTTGCCCACATGGTGACGGTGGAGGTCTCCCGCGAGGATCTGCAAACCTATCTCGGCGACGTGACGGCCCCTTTTCTGCGGCACATGCTCGAAACGACCCCGCTGGCGGAAATACCCAATTTGAGCGAGTCCCGCGCAGCCTACAAGGCCTTCGGCAAGGACCCCGGCCGCTACCGCATTTCCTCGGAATCGCTGTATCGTCGCATCCGGCAGGGCAAGGAACTCTATCGCATCAACAGCATTGTGGACGCCAACAATCTGGCCTCTCTGGAAACGGGTTTTTCCATCGGCTCCTATGATCTCAATGCCGTCAGCGGCGATATCCTGCTGCGGCTCGGACGTGAGGGCGAAGTCTACACCGGTATCGGCAAGGACAGCATAGACCTCTGCAATCTGCCCCTGCTTGTGGACGAACGTGGGCCGTTCGGCGGCGCTACCAGCGACTCCACGCGCGCCATGATCACGGAAACGACGGCAGCCTGCCTGACGGTCATTTACGGCTTTTCCACGCCGGAACGACTGGAAGAAGCACTGGCCCTGACAGCACGCCATTTCGCCGACTATACGGAAAGTCGCCCTCTGGTTACTCCCTTTATTGTGCAGGGAGACGCGCTCCACCGCTGAGCGGAAAAGACGACCACACACATCAACGCCCCGGGAACGCACGAGAGAACATATCATGCGGCAGTTTTCCTTTCAGGCCATCGGCACTATCCACAGCCGGCATCATACGGCCGAACAAACGCCCATTCAACCCGTATACGCTGCCGACTTTCCCGGCACCGTGGAGGTCTTTCCCGCCTTTACCGACGGACTGCGGGACCTGGACGGCTATTCGCATATCTATCTGCTGTATGTCCTTGACCGGGCGGGCGAGGCACGCCTTACGGTAAAGCCTTTTTTACAGGATGTGGAACGCGGCATCTTTTCCACGCGTGCACCGTGCCGTCCCAACCCCATCGGCATGAGTATCGTGCCGCTTCTGCGGGTGGAGGGCAACATCCTGCATGTAGGCGCACTGGATATTCTGGACGGTACGCCCCTGCTGGACATCAAACCGTATTCACGCCGATTCGACTGCCTGACGGCAACCCGTAACGGCTGGCAGGACGAGGTGGACGAGGCCGAAGCCCGCCTCAGGGGACGCCGCGCATGTCCTCCTGTCGTCGACTTTTGATTATTATTCAGAGCATATTCGCTTTGACGCTTTATAACGTCAAAGGGGAAGTCACGCTCGCTCCGGCATGTGGCAGCGTAAGTACATTGTGCGTATGAGCTTCGCGGCAGCCGCCTGCTCAGGCCGTCGGCAGAGCTTTTTCATAACGAGATACGCTACCGCATATTGCCCGGTTCCGCCGCCTTACCTCCGGTAAGCGGTTGCTCATGAAAGGCAACCGCATCGAGATGGAGCGCCCCTGTAGCTTCACTCCATCCTCTCATGCCCCCTTCACCTGCCGAAACTGCCCTGACGTCTGGTCTTTTCGTGCACATACCGTGCCGTGGCATGCCCTGCGGGTCAGACATCCACGAAAAACAACGTCACTCCTCCGTAGAATATATGGTTTTCCCAGTTGATCTGGCTTGAAAAAAATCTGACCGGCTACCGGAAAAACAGCCTTTCTCCCCTGAGCCTGAACAGGAGATAACAGCCCTTTCACGTTCACAATATTTCATCCCATGCAACGCCTATCCTTCATTGAGGCGTTGCCATTGAAAAGGCAAAACGCGAAGCGGCGAACCGCACCACCCGGCCAAAAATGAGCGGGAAAACCGCGTTTTTTCCGCGAAACGTCAGGCTGTATGGTTTGAACGCGAATCATTTCAGACTGAAAATAATCTATTGATGAACGTTCTATAAAATAAAGACTTTTTATAAAAAATACTTGAGCTTTAAAAAATGATATGTAAATTTGAAAAAAAATGAAGAGGAGAATAGAGTATGTCTCTTGATGACAAAGATATCCTTAATGCCGTATTCACAAGATTCAAGGATCAGCCTGTTGAGTTCATCATGGCTCAGTACGAAACGGCCAAACGCATGAACATGGATATTGAGCGCCGCCTGGCGGACAGGCAGTCCTGTGAACCCACTATGCCTTCCCCGGAAGGAATGCCGGAACTCTCCGCGCCGGAAGCGGAAAAACCGGTGGAAGCGCCCAAACGGAAAAAGCCGAGCCGCAAGGACCTGGTATGCAAGCCGGAAGAAGCCATCACAGATGAGTCCATCAAGTGCTGCCTTTGCGGCAAGGAAAGTTCTTCCCTGACTTCCCGCCATCTGGCCCAGCATGACATCAGTGTGGAAGAATACAAAAAATTGTGCGGATATGCCGAAGATCAAAAACTCATGTCCGGCAATTTCGAACGCAAGATGCTGCACAATGTCCTGCGGGCACAACAGGTGCGCATGAAAAACCTGAAGGAAAAAGAAGAAAACGCTTCATAGAATCAGTATTTCAATACCTTGTGTCCCCCTGTTCTGGGAATGGCGCATACGGATACATGCAAGCAGCACGCTGCGCTATTTCTGACAGGCACGCCGCCTTTTTCGAGTGGGTATACAGCGCGTATGCCCACTCTTTTGCTGTCGGACTGGTAAAGCGTTCCGCATTACCTCCGCTTCGGCATGCCGGTAAGGGGCTTGTCTGCCGTACGCTGCCGCACGGAAAACAGTATCCGCGCAAGCAAACAAGCCCCTCACCCGAAAGCCGATAAAGATTGCTCCTCGAGCCTCTCCGCCGAAAAAACGAAACAGCTCCGGCTGGGAACCGGCTGTCTGTCTCCGAAGCCGGGTCTCCCCGGTATATACACGGAAGCCCGACCACTGTTGTTCCCTATACGGATATTCAGAAACAGGGATATTTTCTTCCTGTTTGCGGTACAAACACGCTTTTTTTCCCAGCCTGAGGACGGACGCGGCCTGAGCCCTCTCTCCGGCATGGGGACTGCCCTGCCCTTGCGGCATCACAGGGGTTGCTTCCGTTCACCCGGCAGCGTGTCATCCGACTTGTAGCGAAATGCGGAAAGCAGGCCGCTTACCGTTTCGGCGGCGGCCAGCAGCGTAGCCTGCCCCAGATGGGCATAGCGCATGGTTGTTCGGGGATCGCTGTGCCCGAGGAGTTTTTGCACTTCGTAGAGGGAATGTCCGGTACTGACCAGAAAACTGGCAAACGTATGACGCAAATCATGAATGCGCACATCCTTCAACCCCAGCTCCCGACGTATTCTGTTCCAGAACAAATAGACGTCCGACAGCGGTTTGCCGGGAGCATGCCCCGGAAATAGCCAGGGGTTGCCCGGAATATGCGGAATGGCTCGGATAACGGAGATCGCTTCGTCGGACAGGGGAATATGCCGTGGTTTGCCGGATTTGGAAAGCGGCACGGTCAGCAGACGCAAATCCAGACGAATGTGCTCCCAGCGCAACCGCAATATTTCACTTTTGCGCGCGCCGGTCAGAAGCAGCAGACGCAGAACACGCGCTTCCGGCCTGTCTGAACGCTCCAGCGCATCCATGAGTCGTAACGCCTCCTCCTGTGCAAGGTAGCGTTCCCGCAACAGATAGACCTTGAAGGGAGCCACGTCGTCACAGGGGGATTGGCCGCGCGGCAGCGCGCCGTGAACGACAGCCACGGAACATACGCTTTTGAAGACGGCCAGAATACGATTGCAGGTAGTGGGGGCCAGTTGCCGTTGCGGCAGGGCGTGAAACCAGCTTTCCACCTCGGTACGGCATATTCCCGCCATGGAACGGTGACCAAAGGCCGGAGAAAGATACTGCCGGGTAATGCGCTCATCTACATACCAGCTTCGTTTGCGCGAGCGAATCCAGGGCAGATACACCCGGGAAACAAATCCATCAAATGTCATGCCGGGGTCCGCATGCTGTCCTCTGTCATACCTATCGGACCTCCGGGGAGAATCGGAGGCCGCGGTTCGTGAAAGGTAAGCCATATGCCTTTGCTCCTGAAAAACGATTGCTGCCGCAGAGTACCGGGCACCCGCATACGGCAGTGCCGACGGAATCATGCGGCTGGTACGCCAGGAACATAGCATGTTTTTCCTGCACGGCGGAAAAAAGCTCCCACGCGCAGATACTCCCCTCCCGTTTATGTGTTTTGTGTTTTTTCCGGATGGCTGTCCGCCATTTTCCCCTTTGCCAAAAAGCTGTCCCGCCTAAAATGCCAGCCGGGACAGCTTCGCTCTCAGCAGCAGAATATTCCCCGTTACGAATTATGCGCCGCCCTTTCCGCCGCAGGTCTTGCACGGACGGTAACCGGCAGCCCCGGCTTCTTCCGCCGACTTGAAGACCTTGCTTGCGCCCTTGCTGTTATAATAACGGCATGACGGAACATGATAAATCTTGCTGTTCGGGTTGCCGTGCACCGCCTGCCCGGCTGCTTTCCCAACAACCGGCGCACTCTTCTGGACAGGAGCTGTCCCGGCGACAGGCGCAGACGCGTCCCCCTGCGCAGCGGAAACAAGGCAGGGAGATGCCAGCAGGGAAAATACCGTCAGGGCGGTCACAATCTGTTTTTTCATGCGGATTTCCTCACTTTTTTAAGATGAATGCGGTTCGACCCTCCGCTCCCGGCTTCAGGCTTCACGGTATGAGTATACCGCCATAACCGCCGCCTGTCAGCAGTGCCGTCGTTCCATGCGGGAGTATTGTCCGTCTCCCTCAGCCCCTCACGCTTGCCTGACACTGACCTTGCCACACTTTTGCCATGTCACCCGGAAACAAAGGATACGGTGCGGAATCTCCTCTTCCGGCAATCCTGCCGCCAACGAAAATGAGCTCTCCAGCCCGCCTCCCGTTTGACATAGTCAGAAAAAATTCCTATTTTGGAAGTACAGATTGTTTGTAATAAAAAGTAACAAATTCAACAAGTTAAGAGAATTTCGACAGGCAGTTATGGTGTGAGCTGCTGCCACCCTAGTCGGAGAAAGTCTGATGCCCTATTATAAACGCCATAACAGAACATGCCTGCAAACGCAGGAAGAATGCCTCTCCGGCCTGATAGCGAGCTCACTGGACGATATTGTTTACGTTAATGACCCGGAAACGTATGAAGTTCTCTGGATCAACGAAATATGCGGCAGCCACTTTTCCGATGCCGATATAGCAAGTCAGAAATGCTACAAGCTCTTTCAGAATTTTGATGCTCCCTGCCCCTTCTGCCCCATGAACAAACTTTCCCACGAAAAATTTTATACCTGGGAACATTATAACGAAAAAATCGGGCGTTACTTCCGCGTCAAGGACAAATTCATCCGCTACAAGGGCAGGACGCTCCACATGGAGATTGCCACAGACATCACGGAAAGCGTCCTGGAACAAAAAAATATCAAAAATAAACTTGTCGCAGAACAGACTCTGTTACAGTGCGTCCGTACACTTCTGGAAGAAGAGAATTTCAGTACCGCTGTGGAAAAGGCCCTCCTGCTGGCAGGGCGTCTCTATGAGGCGGATCGTTGCTATGTGTTTGAAAAAAAATATGATGCCGCCGGAGCGGATATCGTTGTGAACACCCACGAGTGGTGCGCTCCCGGAGTTACCCCCCAGAAAGACCAGCTGCAAAACATTCCCTACGCCGTTTTTTCTCCCTGGATGAAGGTCCTCGGCAATTCCAACAACGTCATCATCAACGATCTTGAAGAAATCCGCGAAGTCCTGCCGGACTTGTACACCCTGCACAAATCCCAGGATATCCAGAGCCTCTTTATTGTTCCGTTGCACATCAACGGCCTGCTCGCCGGCTTCATCGGCGTGGATAATCCCCGTAACAGCCAGCATGATCTGACCCTCCTGCATTCCCTTGCCTACTTCATCGACAATACCATTTCCAAAACCCGCATGGCTGACGAACTGCGCACGCTCGGCCTGCGAGACCCTCTCACAGGACTCGGCAACCGCACTGCCTATCTCATTGCCTGCAAATCCTTTGCGGAAGCTCCGAGCCCCAAGGTCGGCGTGGTCTTCATTGATCTTAATGGACTCAAACACATAAACGATACCTACGGACACGAAAAAGGTGATGAGTTCATAGAAGGCATGAGCCGCATTTTTGCCCGGCACTTTCGCAGCAGCGACATCTTCCGTATCGGCGGCGATGAATTTGTCTTTGTCTGCAACAATATCCGGGAGGATATCTTCCTTCTCAAGCTGAAAAGCATGCGTAAGGAATGCGAGGCCGCCTATCCGGGCGGGCTTGCGCTGGGCTGCCTCTGGAAAGACTCGGTTACCGATCTGGATGAACTCATTCAGCAGGCCGACGAACGCATGTATCAGGAAAAAAAACGTATCAAGGCACAGCTCGGTCAGACGAATTCCGCCAGCTGATTAGCGGGCTTTCCCTGCCGGACAGGCTGTTTTTGCCGGGAAACTCTTGCCGTTCCGGTGATTTTGCACCGGACAATCCAGCGAAAAAACACCACAAACAAACTTGGCATATTCCTTGAATATAAACGGGGACAAGGAGTATGCCATGCAAATTCTTCCTTCCGATTACAGCATCCTGCCTCAGGATACGGGCGCGGCCACGGCGGCGTCCGCTTCCGGTAATTTCGCCGGCATTTTCCAGAGCTCGCTTGATTCCGAAGATTCCGATCCGGTGGCGAACTTCCTGGAATCCGTGCATTCCGCCATCGATGCCGTCAATCGGGGCGAGGCCGACAACGTCAATGCGGCCATGGATGACGACGAAAAGACCGGCCCGCTTGTCGATGCGCCCTACAGCCGCCATACGCTCAACGGCGTGCTTTATACGCTGGATGAAGTAACCTTCACCAAGAAGGAACTTCAGGAATTACGCGCCTCCCTTATCAAGGCCGGTGCGCCGGAAGATGCCCTGAGCGGCCTGGACGCGCTCATGCAGTCGCCGGACGGCGCCATGCTGGCGCAAGTCATGGCCAGTCTGCACATGAACAGCACGGTGAAGCTCAGCGACAGCGACAAGGACGCGCTCACCGGTCTGCTTAACCAGATCGATCCCTCCGGCGAGCTGGCCACCAACGCCATGGATCTCATGCAGCAGGGCAAGGGGCTTCAGGCTCTTGCCCTCATCCAGAAGACGTTCAGCGACGCCGAGCATAACGGCACCATCGAAATTTCCCAAAGCGACATGGCTACCCTGGCCAAGGGGCTTGGTCTGCCCTCTTCCGTGCAGCAGCAACTCATGAGCAGCTTCGGCGGCGCGGATGGCCTGCGCTGCAACAGCAGCCAGTTCGGCAATCTCATGAACCCCGCGCGCGCCCATCTCAGCGAGATGGAAAACAAGCAGGCCAAGCTGGATGAAGCAGCGGCCCAGACGGTGCGTCAGGTCATCAGAAAGGCCCGTGAACGCATGGAAAAGGAAGCGCAAGCCGAATCCCTGCAAAGCCGTGAGGTGCAGCAGAGCAAGGCCATGATCGAGCGCACGGTGCAGAAGCAGAGCCGTGAAAATCTGGAAGCGGCCCTTGAGGCCTCCCAGAAGGAAAATGCCGCCCGCGAACAGGCCGCCCGATTCAGCGAGGCCGGAGGCCGCAGCGCCGACGGCCGCCAGAGTGCCGTCATCAACAAGACGGACAACGGCCTTGCCGCCACCGGCATGGGCAAGGCGGGCGAAGATGAGCACTCCGCTCGCGCCAACGCCCGGCGTGGCGATGCGGCAGACATGACCGGCCTGCGCATGCGGTACAGCGAAAGCAGCGAAGCCGCTGCCAGCGAGGACGGTCTGCGTCGCCTCCAACTGGCCAAGCAGGGCCTTGAAGATGGCGATGCCGCCCGAACGGATGGAAAGACGGATGCCGAACGCATCGGCCTTGTTCAGGATGCCCGCCATGCCGCCACAGCATCCGGTGACGGACAGAAGCAGTCCGCTCAGGGCGACCTTGGCGGCAATCTGCACGGTGGACAGGACAAGACTGCCGACCTTGCCGCACAATTCCAGAACATGCGCCTTGATACGGCCCGCTTTGAAGCCGCACGCCTCGATGCCGCCCAGCAGAACCAGCAACCCGCTCTCTCGCGTCAGGTCGGGCAGCAAGTTCAGGACGGTTTCCTCCAGGCCATGCGCAGTAACGTGCGCCGCCTTGACGTGGAACTGCACCCGGCGGAACTGGGGGCCATTACCCTGACCCTCACCATGCGTAACGGCGAAGTGAGCGCGCAAATCCGTTCCGAAAAGAGCGAAACCGCCGAACTGGTCAGCCAGCAGTTGGAAAATATCCGTATCAATCTGGAACAGCAGGGCTTCAAGGTCGACAAGCTGGAAGTGGGCCTCCAGAATCAGCAGAAGGACCTGGCCGAAAGCAATGGCGACCAGTGGCAAAATATGCAGCAGCACAACGCCCGGCAGGAAGAAGATGCCCGCCGTGAAGAACTTGCCCACCTGCAGAATCTTACAAACCTGCGGAATTCAAGAATTTACCCGGAAGAAAATGACTTGGCACAGCCTATGCATATATTAGGTGAAACGGCAAGATATGCCACCCGCTCTCTTCATGTGGTGGCCTAATAATTGCCGGCACGGAGTGAACAATGCCTGCCAATTCCATCGGTCAAGTCAATAACGAATTCAATCAGGCCCTGGCCAATAACAAGAGCGGAAGCGATCTGGATAAGGAAGCCTTCCTGCTTCTGCTGGTAACCCAGTTCCAGTATCAGGATCCGCTGAACCCCATGGAAGATAAGGAATTCATCGCTCAGATGGCCCAGTTCTCGAGCCTCGAGCAGATGATGAACATGAACGAATCCATGCAGGGCATTACTGATGCCGTCAACAACCAGGCCATGTTCAATGCCACCAACTACATCGGCAAGTACGTGACCACAACCGGTAACGTCATCGGTAAGACGAGTACGTCCGTGACGGGCGAAGATGGACAGGTAACCACCACATCCACCATTACGCCGTACTACTACACCTTCAATGGTGATGTTTCCAAGGCGACCATTCAGGTCTTCGACAACAACAACCAGCTTGTGTACACCGAAGAACTGGGCGGTATGTCGCAATACAACAGCGATGGAACGCTGGCCGTCTACAAGTTTGCCTGGAACGGCATGAACTCCAAGGGTGAACTGGCGGCGGACGGTACCTACAAGATTACGGTTTCCGGCGAAGACGGCGCAGGCAATCCCGTCCTTGTGGGAACCCAGCTGGTAGCCGACCGCGTGACGGACGTGCTCCGCAACGGCACGGAAATCATGCTCCGCCTGCAGGGTGGTCAGTACATGTCCTTGGGCGATGTGGAGCAGGTCTCCGAAACCGACCCCGAAATTTCCACGGTTCCCGGTGCTGACGACGGAGACGGCGGCGATGGTTCCGATGGCGGCGACGGGGGTGACGGTGGCGACGGCGGCGACGGAGAAGGCGCTGGCGAAGGTACGGAAACCCAGAGAGTTTAACCCTGTTATTCAGAGGCGGTGCACGGCCGCCTGAACAATATAACCGCAGAAGTTTATATACGGAGGAAAATCATGAGCGGTCTTTCTGCGAGTATGTGGACAAGTGTTTCAGGTTTGCTTTCCCACAGC
>CALVGJ010000037.1 GCA_944327045.1 uncultured Desulfovibrio sp. | reverse complement strand
TCCCCCCTGCTGGCCACGGCCATGCTCTACGGCATCCGCACGGATACCGCCGCCTTCGAGCGCAGCGGCGGCGAGGATGATTTCCGCGCCTATCAGTGGCTTTCCCGCTACGCGGATACCGCCATTTTGCGGCGTATCCTGCGCAGTGAATATCTGCGGGAGTGGCTGCCGCTCTTCAGTCGCGCCTTTCGCTCGCTGGTGGACTGCCGGGGGGCCGGGGCGCAGGCCTGGCTGGGAGATGTGAGCAGCTCCGACCTGCTGGTGGCCGTGGCGGACTTCTTTACCCGCGTGCACGGTCTGCGCTGGATAGCCGTCAGCGGCATTGTGGCAAAGAATACGGTGGTGGTGATCTTCCGCGGCGACGGAAGCCGCGATATCGGCCGCATGGCGGACGCCTGCTTCTATGACGTGGGATCAGCCGGCGGCCACCGGCGTCTGGCGCGGGCCGAGTTTCCGCTCTCCGCCGTGCCGGAGGGCATGAAGCCGCAGGAATTCGTGCTGCGGCGTCTCCAGACGCGCAAGCTGCGCGCCATCACCGCGCGTCCGGCCGCTCCCGAAGGCGGGACGGAAGCCGCCGCGGCGGAAAAGGCCGTTCCCGCTGCCACGTCAACGGCGACGGCAGGCACGACGCCTGCCGCATCCGCGCGTTCGGAAAAGTCCGCTGAGGGCAAGACCGCCCGCAAGAGCGAGTCCTCCCGCCGCCTGCGTGAACATCCCCGCCGTACCACTCCGGCGCCGGACAGCCACGGCGGCTACGGCGGTGCGGACGAGGAAAGCGAACGCGAAAACGATTAGGGCTAAATCACATCCCAGAGCATCTTGCAGCCGACCACGATAAGCAGGACGGCAAAGCAGCGTTTGAGGCGCGGTACGTCCAGGCTGTGAGAGATGCGCACGCCCAGCGGGGCCGTCAGCATGCTGCATACCACAAGGCTGCACAGTGCCGGAAAGTAGACATAGCCCAGCGAACCCGCAGGCAGGCCCGTCGCATTCCAGCCGGCCGCGAGGTAGCCGAGAAAACCCGCTACGGCAATGGGAAAACCGATGGCCGCCGACGTGCCGATGGCACGATGGATTTCCACATTATGCCAGATGAGGAAGGGCACGGAGAGCGTTCCTCCGCCGATGCCCACCAGACTGGAAATGATGCCGATGATCCCGCCCGCACAGCTCATGCCCGCCATCCCCGGCAGCTCTCGGCTGGCTTTGGGCTTCTTGCCCAGCAGCATCTGACTGACCACATAGGCCAGAAAGCACACAAAAAAGATTTGCAGCCCCTTCTTGGGCAGCAGGGCGGCAAGATGCGAGCCGCAGAAGGTGCCTAGCATGATGCCCGGCGCAATACGCGCTACGGCGCGCCAGTCCACCGCTCCCCTGCGGCTGTGGGACAGTGCGCTGGAAATCGAGGTGAACATGATGCTGCCCAGCGAGGTTCCCAATGCCAGCAGCATGATGTACTGCGGCGGAAACTCCTGCCAGCCGAAGGCAAAAACCAGCATGGGCACGATGACGATGCCCCCGCCCACGCCCAGCAATCCGGCAAGAATGCCCGCAAACGCCCCGAGACAACAATACATGAAAATGGCGCTCAACATGTCCGCCCGCTCCTGTGTGCATCGTTGGCGCGTCGCATGACCCCGGAGACGGAATTACCGGCAAAGCC
Source organism: uncultured Desulfovibrio sp. (assembly GCA_944327045.1). Lineage (GTDB taxonomy): Bacteria > Desulfobacterota > Desulfovibrionia > Desulfovibrionales > Desulfovibrionaceae > Desulfovibrio. The sequence goes on along the minus strand of CALVGJ010000037.1, from coordinate 9,314 downwards.
TTCAGTCCTGCGGCGCAGCACTGATGTGTAACAATTTGCCGTCCCGGTCAACAGGGCAAGCGCGCTCGTGCGGACACGCGCCCGGAGAATGTTCCGTTTTCAGCGTATTTTCCGTTTGAAACGCTTTGCGTTTAACCATACGGCCTGTCGTTTCACGGAAAAAACGCGGTTTTTCCGCTCACTTTGGGCCGGGCGGCGCTGTGCCGCCGCCTCGCATTTTGTCTTTTCCAAAAGCAAAACGCTCTCAAAGGCAAAAAGTTCTATTTGCGCGGCAGTCTGTGCCGCCGACAGTCGCCATCGGCAGGGCATTCGACGGAAACCAGAAACACGTCAACACCGGATTCCGAACACTCCTGCCGGGACGCCTCATTGACGGTGACGGCGACAAACGTATTTTCCCCGTCGTGGACGGTGACCTTGTGCACCTGCCGGAAAATGGCCCTGCCGCGGGCATCAGGGGGGAGCTGCTCGGAAGCGAGGAGCTCAACGTCCACCTTGTCATAGCCTCCGGCCTTTTCGCTGAGATGCAAATTCCGCAAATGGACGCCGACAATACTTGCCGGCCAGCGGTCTTGTCCCGTGCAGTCGGGATGATTCCGCTCAGCGGAAACGGCCGTTTGGCTGCCGATAATACACAGAAAACATGCCAGACTAGCGAGGATGCGCATGTTTTTCCCTCCTCTGCAAAGAGTGCTCTGCTTTTCGCTCCGCGACCTGCGTCAGGCGGATGCACACCCATCATGACCGGGCCGCATCCGCCACCATGAGCATTTTCGTTGTGAAACAGCTCTGCCGACCGCGTGAACAGGCGGCGGTCACGAAGGTATAAGCGCAATTCATATGTTCGCGGCCTGCCGGAGCGGGCGTGCTTTCCCGCGTTGAGGCTTGAGAAGTCAACGCGAACCGGGGGCTATGAGAATCCCGATCCCTGCCGTGTCTGCGGCAAGGGTAGGCACTTCTTCCCTTTTCTATTTTTTCCCCGGCAGGACTTCAAGAAATTTGTCGGATAATGTCGCAAATGCGACATCCTTTGCGGATAATATGCGCTATTCTTCACAAGAATCCGGAAACCGGAAGGACGGTCGAGACCGGGCCCGCAGGCCGTCCGTTTCGGAGAAGGCGTCATCCACGGCCGCACCGGCGGCAGCAACCCTTTCAAAGGCAGGAGTTCCATGTCAGACATCAGGATTCGCAATTTCATCAACGGCGAATGGCAGGACGAAGTCAACGGCAAGCGTGTGCCCCTGTACAATCCCTCCACCGGCGAGGAAATCGGCTCCGTGCCCATTTCCGGGCCGGAAACGGCGGAAAAGGCCATTGCCACGGCCCATGCCGCCTATAAGGGCTGGCGCAACCTCTCCATGGGCAAGCGCGTGGCCTATGTGCTCAAAATCCGGGAATGCATGATCCGCGACGCCGAAAAGCTGGCGCACGGCATCGCCCTTGACCAGGCCAAGCACATCTCCGAAGCGCGCGGCGAAGTGCAGCGCGTCATTGAAATCATCGAATCCGCCGCGTCCGCGCCGTCCATGATTCAGGGCGATGTGCTGGATTACGTCTCCACCAACATTTCCGCCCGGGTCGTCCGTCAGCCGCTGGGCGTTTTCGGCGGGGTGGCGCCCTTCAACTTCCCGGCACTGGTGTTCGGCTGGTTCATCCCCTATGCCATTGTGGCGGGCAATACCTTCATTTTCAAACCGTCCACCCAGTCGCCCTACTTCATGCAGCTCATGTGCGAAATCTTCATGGAAATCGGCCTCCCGGCGGGTGTGGTCAACGTGGTGCACGGCAACCGTGACATCCCCGGCTCCTGGTATGAAGATTCGCGCATGGCGGGCGTCTGCCTTGTGGGTTCCACGCCCACGGCCAAGGCCATGGCCGCGGGCTGCGCCAGGGGCGCCAAGCGCTCCATGCTGCTGGGCGGGGCCAAAAACGTGCTGCTCGTCATGGAAGACAGCGATATGGACGTCTTCATCAATAATTTCCTCAACTCCTGCTACGGCTCGGCCGGACAGCGCTGTCTTGCCGGTTCCATCATCGCCGCGGTGCCGGAAGTCTACGAGGAAGTCATCGAGCGCATGGTGGAAGCCTCCAAGACCGTCAAGGTGGGCGACGCCTTTGATCCCGACGTCTACATGGGACCGCTGATTTCCCGCAAGGCCGTGGAAAATGTGCATCATTACGCGGACGTGGCCCTCAGGCACGGTCAGGGCTGCAAGATGGTGCTCAATCGTCTCAACGTCGAACTGCCGGAAAAGAACAGGAACGGCTTCTTTGTCGGCCCCACCATCATCCGCGATGTGACGCCCTGCAATCCGCTGTTCACCACGGAAGTCTTCGGGCCGCTGGTGGCCACCATCAAGGTGGCGGACATCCACGACGCCCTTGACGTCATCAACGCCTCCGAATACGGCAACGGCGCCTGCATCTTTACCCAGAACATGCACTATGCCGAGCTCTTCTCCCGTGAGGCCGAGGTGGGCATGGTAGGCGTCAACGTGGGTATCTGCGCGCCGCATCCCTATGTGCCTTTCGGCGGCATCAAGGGTTCGCTGCTCGGTACGGACAAGGTGCAGGGCAAGGGCGGCCTGGACTTCTTCACCCAGAACAAAATCACCACGGTGCGTACCTATGATCCCAAGGGCCAAAAGGGACAGGATGCGCCCAAGTCCGCTTCGGTTCGTTCCTGCGTGGCCTCCTGATGAACGAACCCACCGCCGGAACGTCATGTGCCCGTCATGACCCGTCCGGCATGCGGACAGCCTTCCGCACATCATGCTGACGAGGGGCGGGGAGGTCCGCTCTCCCCGCCCGTATCCGCTCTGATCCAGCCCGTGTGGCGCGTTGCCGCCGGAGGAGACGTCTCCCCCGGTTTCGGGACTCGCATCCCGACGCAATGCCGCCGGCCAGAAACGACTGCGGCCCTGCCGCATCAACCCGAACTCTCTGGAGGACGCTCATGGCGAATACCCAACCCTCGCAACGCCTTGAAAGGACGCTCAAGCCCTCGCAGGTCTGGGCGCTGGCCCTTGGTTCCATCGTCGGCTGGGGCTGCTTCGTGCTGCCCGGCGACTCCTTCCTGCCCAACTCCGGCCCGCTGGCCACCCTCATCGCCTTTGGCGTAGGGGCGCTGCTGCTCTGCTTTGTGGCCGTGGTCTACAGCTACATGATCGAATACGCGCCGGTGGCCGGCGGCGAATACGCCTATGCCTACATCGGCTACGGGCCGACGGCGGCCTTTATCTGCGGCTGGGCCCTGGTGCTGGGCTATGCGGTCATCATCTGCATCAACATTTCGGCCCTCGGCCTGCTGGTACGCTTCCTGCTGCCGGGAGTCTTCGACTTCGGGGAGCTGTATACCATCGCCGGATGGAAGGTCTATACCGGCGAAGTGCTGCTCATGTGCGCGGCCACGCTGTTCTTCGGCATCATGAATTACCGGGGCATCAGCATTGCCGGTACCCTTCAGGTCATTCTGGCCTTTGCCCTCAGCGCGGGCATCCTGCTGCTCTTTTTCGGCTCCACCTCGCTGGAGACCGCCCAGCTCAGCAATCTGAACCCCGTCTTTGCCGAAGGGCGCTCGCCCATGACATCCATACTGGCCATCGTGGCCATCTCCCCCTTTCTCTATGTGGGCTTTGACACCGTGCCGCAGGTGGCCGAGGAATTTTCCTTCTCGCCCAGAAAGGCCCGCAACATCATGCTGGCGGCCATCATCTGGGGCGGGCTGCTCTATGCCATGGTGACCTTTGCCGTGGCCATCGCCATCCCCTATCCCGAAATGCTCGCCAACATGGAAGCCCTCAAGGCCGGCGGCGCCACGGCATGGGCCACGGGCGTAGTCTGCGAGATGGCTTACGGCAAGTTCGGCGCCGTGGTGCTGGCCACGGCCGTGCTGGGCGCGGTCTGCACCGGCATCAACGGCTTCTATGTGGCCACCACCCGCCTGCTGCTCAGCATGGCCCGCGGCGGCATCATCCCCCAGTGGTTTGCGGACATCCATCCCCGCTTCCACTCGCCCTACAAGTCCATCGTCTTTACCATCTGCATCGTGCTGCTGACGCCCTGGTGCGGCCGCGCCGTGGTGGGCTGGATCGTGGACATGTCCGCCGTGGGGACGGCCATTGCCTACCTCTATACCTGCCTTGCCGGGTACCGTCTGACCAGCAGCCGGCCTGCGGAACAGCGCGGCAGCAAGCCGGTAATCTGCATCATCGGCGCGGCGGTTTCCATCATCTGCATATTGCTCCTGCTGACGCCCGGTTCGCCCGCGCTCATCGGCGAGGCTCCGCGCTGGATCATGCTGGCCTGGATCACCCTCGGCGTGATCTTCTATTTCACCAAGCGGGCTGAATGGAGCAGGATTCCCGAAGAGGAAATGCGCGAGCGCGTGCTCGGCAGTCGGGAGCTGCCGGTCTTTTTCAGGAAGGACGCCGCATAGAGCAATTCCACATTGAAAATGTGGATTGCTCTGGTAGTCGCGAGAGCGACTACCAGCAACCGAACACACGGAAAAAACCACGCTTTTTCCGTAGTGTGAGGGCAGCGTCAGCAGGGAAATTGGACACAATTTCCATGCGAATCCGCTCTAACCGGTTAGCCATCAGCGGCATGTTGCCGCTCCTTTTGCGGGAGGCCCTGCGGGGCCTCCCTCTTTTCGGCCTGTGAAAAACGCCGTTTTGCCCAACGACAAAACCACCCGGCTTGCGGGTGGTTTTGTCGTTTCGGGAAAGTCTTCAGGCTTCCTGTGCGCTGTCCTGTGTCTCGCCCTTCCGTCTGACCAGAGCGAGCAGCTGGGGCCCCAGCATGACCAGCAGCACGGAGCCGCAGATAAGCCCCACGCCGGAAAAGACTGCCGCCGTGCAGGGCTCATGAAAGACAAGGATGCCGACGCCCACAGCCGTGAGCGGCTCCATGACGCCGAGTACCGAAGCCAGGGTGGAGCCGATGCGCTGCACGGCCAGCACCAGCGTCAGGTTGCTGAGCAGCGCCGTGATGATGGCCAGCCCCAGCACATGAAGGAGCTCATTCCAAGAGACGAGCAGACGGAAACTGTCGGTCAGCAACGCGCTGAAAAAGGACATGACGGCCCCGAAGGCCAGCACCCAGAAGGTGACCACAAGTCCGCTCGGGCCGGGCCTGCGGGTGACGTGCAGGCCGATGATGTACAGGGCGTTGCAGAGGCTCGACAGCAGCGCCATGACAAAGCCCAGCAGGGAAATTTCACCGCTGGTGCTGTCCCCGCCGAGCATGTAGACCCCTGCCACGGCAAGCGCGATGGATATGGCGGTGATCCACGAGAAGCGTTCATGGAAGAAGATGACCATGATCAGCATGACCTGTACGGGATAGAGAAACTGGATGGTGGAGGCCATGCCGCTGGGCATATGATGAAAGCTCCAGAACAGGAGCAATGCGGCCAGCAGGTAGAAGAGGCTCGACAGGCAAAGCCCGCCCAGCATGGGCAGCGGTGCGGCAAAACGCTCGCCGCGCAGCCGCAGGATAAGACCGAGCGTCACGGACGCGATGAGAAAACGATAGAACAGGGCACATTCGGCGCTCATGCCCCCCTGCATGAGGGGGATGCTGAAAAAGGGGATGAGGCCGAAGGTCGCTGACGAAAACAAGCCGAAAAAGAAACCCATATCCGTGCACCTCCCGCAGTGTACGGGGGGAGTGTGCCGAAAACGTCAGCCGTCGGCAAGGGGAAAGTTCTTTTTTTCTCAAGTTTGTTTTTCGACTCCGCACAAGCCCGTCTGCCGTCAGGAAAAACGGCCGTGTAACCTGCCTGCATTGCAAGGCATGCGCCCCTGTGGCATACTGCGCCGCGTGCCGCACGGCGCAGATTCAGCGGAAAACCGTCTGCCCAGCCCGTCTTTCCGGGACATGCGATACCCGCACACGGCTTCCGGCGGAACGGTTTCGTATCCAGAGACCTTTCACCACAGGGAACGCCATGATCAGCTTGCAAGATTCTCCCGTCGTCGTCGTCGATGACGGACACCTGCTCTCCGAAGAGGAAGCCGCCGCCCGCGGCATCGACTGCGCGGCCGCCCGCGGGGCCACGCTGGCCCATCGCATCCTCTCGGCCCACAATACCGCCCCGGAAGGGGATACGACCCTCCGTCTGCGCTTCGACGCCCTGGCTTCCCACGACATCACCTATGTGGGCATCATCCAGACGGCGCGGGCCAGCGGCCTCAAGCGCTTTCCCGTCCCCTACGCCCTGACCAACTGCCACAACAGCCTGTGCGCCGTGGGCGGCACCATCAACGAGGACGACCATCTTTTCGGCCTGACGGCGGCCCGCAAGTACGGCGGCATTTTCGTGCCGCCGCATCTGGCGGTCATCCATCAATATGCCCGCGAGATGATGGCCGGTTGCGGCAGGATGATCCTCGGGTCGGACAGTCACACCCGCTACGGCGCGCTGGGCACGATGGCCATCGGCGAGGGGGGGCCGGAGCTGGTCAAGCAGCTGCTCGGCAAGACCTATGACGTGCCCGCCCCGGAAGTGGTGCTCATCTGGCTGGAAAATGCGCCGCAGCCCGGCGTCGGCCCGCAGGACGTGGCGCTGGCCATCATCGGCGCGGTCTTTGCCGACGGCTTTGTGAAAAATCGGATCATGGAGTTTGCCGGGCCGGGCGTGGCGGGCCTGTCCGTGGAATACCGCTGCGGCATCGACGTCATGACCACGGAGACCACCTGTCTTTCCTCCATCTGGGTGACGGACGACAAGGTGCGCGATTACCTCGCTCTGCATGGCCGCGAGAGCGACTACGCGCCCCTGCGCCCCGAAGGCCCGGCCTGCTATGATCGCCTCGTGCGGGTCGATCTGGCCGCTGTGCCGCCCATGATGGCCCTGCCCTTCCATCCGAGCAACGTCTACCCCGTGGCCGAAGTGGCCCGCCACGGCGAGGAACTGCTCGCCGCCGTGGAAGCCGAGGCCGCGAAGCAGTTCGGCGCGGCGGGCGAGGGCCTCAGGCTGCGCGAAAAATTCCATGACGGCGGCCTGTGGACGGATCAGGGCATCATCGCCGGTTGTGCGGGCGGCTCCTTTGAGAACTGCTGCATGGCAGCGGCCATCCTGGACGGACAGAGCACGGGCAACGGCGAATTCTCGCTCTCCGTCTATCCGGCCAGCGAACCGCAGGCGCTGGCGCTGGTGCGTAACGGGGCCATCGCCAAGCTCATGGAAGCGGGCGCGATTATCAAGAACGCCTTCTGCGGCCCCTGCTTCGGCGCGGGCGATACGCCCGCCCACGGGGCTCTCTCCATCCGGCACTCCACGCGCAACTTCCCCAATCGCGAAGGCTCCAAGCCCGGTAATGGGCAGGTGTCCGGCGTGGCCCTCATGGACGCGCGCTCCATTGCCGCCACAGCGGCCAACGGCGGCCGCCTCACCCCGGCCACGGAACTGGACTGGGACAGCCCGCGCCTCAGGAACATCAATCTGGAGTACCGCTTCGATCCGCTGGTCTACGGCCGCCGCGTTTACAACGGCTTCGATCATCCCGAACCGGACGCCGAGCTCAAGCGCGGCCCCAATATCGCGGACTGGCCGGCCATGAGCGCCCTGCCGCCGCATCTGCTGCTGCGTGTGGCCTCGGTCATCACGGACCCGGTCACCACCACGGACGAGCTCATCCCCTCCGGTGAGACATCCTCCCTGCGCTCCAATCCGCTCAAGCTGGCGGAGTTCACCCTGTCGCGCAAGGACCCGGCCTATGTGGGCCGCGCCAAGGAAACGCAGGCTGTGGAGACGGCCCGGCTCGCTCAGGACGAGGCTACCGTCCGCGCCGCGCTGGAGACCTGGTGCGCGCCCTTCCGGGAGATCGAGCCCGCCCTCTGTGAAGCCATGCTGGCCGACCTGTCCCGCATCGGCATCGGCTCCGTGGTCTTTGCCCGCAAGCCCGGCGACGGCTCGGCCCGCGAACAGGCGGCCTCCTGCCAGAAGGTGCTGGGCGGCTGGGCCAATATCGCCGTGGAGTACGCCACCAAGCGGTACCGCTCCAACCTCATCAACTGGGGTATGCTGCCCCTGCTGGGCGGGGCGGAGCTGGCGGAGAGCCTTGCCGTCAATGACTGCATCCTGCTGCCTGCCGTGCGCGAAGCCGTGGAAGCCGGGGCCGCAGAGATCGCCGGCTGGATACTGCCCGCCGACGGCGGCCCTGCCCGGCCCTGCACCTTCCGCCTCGGTGATCTGACGGACGATGAACGGCAGATCATCCTTGATGGCTGCCTGATCAACTTCTACAATCGGTAGGGCTGCTGACACTCTTCACTGTCTTTTGGGGGAGAAGGGGAGTCCCGCCGACGCCGGCGGGGGCCCCTTCCCCCCAAGCCCCACCTCTTCCCCAGCGCGCTTTTACCGGTGGACGGAAATTTTCCCAACGGGAGCATATCCTGGCTATGCGGGGAACATATGCGCAAGTTCTTTCTTTTTGCCCTTCCTCTGCTGCTGGCAGCTTCCTTTGTACACGCCGAAGGACACACTGACGGCACAAAAAATATGCCGGCTCAGGCCGAACAGGCTGGGTCTGTGACACAGGCGGGTGAGACGACCATCACGGCAACACAAGTCAGGGAGTGCATCCGCAAACGATTTTCGCGTTTTTTGCAGGAAATCGGTGAGGCACATCTCTCCTTCCGCGTGGGAGACATCGTTGCGGAAACGCCGGATGCCTATATCATCGAGGGATATCTTGTCCCAAAGGATGGTGCGGAAGAAAGGTATTGGGGAGCCGTGCATAAGGTGTCTGGCAAATGCGGCCTCATCCATCCTCCTTTCGGGCCGCGAATCACACCCGAATTTCTGAGGAATTTTTCCTGGGATAGCTGGCAGGTCTCTTTTTAGAGTCTTTTCCACGTGAAACGCTTTGCGTTTCACGCCATACGGCCTAGCGTTTCGCGGAAAAAGCGCGGTTTTTTTCACTCAGTTTTGGCCGGGCGGCGCTGTGCCGCCTCGCATCCTGAGTTTTTCAATGGAAAAACGCTCTGGCGGCCATGCCCGGTGGGCGGCACGGCGCGGCAGTCCCGTCAGTGGCTCAGGCATATGGCGCAAACGGAGGACGTCCGCACTGGCGCGATGACGTCCCCCCCGTGATGTTTTCAGATGTTCCTCTCTGCGAGGAGATGTTGCCCCGAGAACTTCCGCCCGGCGGGACACAGCCTGACGTTACGGAACCGCTCAGGCAAAGCTTACGGTCTTGCCGGGCGTCATGTCGATGCAGCGGCAATCCGGGGCGCGCAGGGCCAGCTCCCGCTTGAATTCATCCGTATTTTGCGCCAGCACCGGGAAGGTGCCCCAGTGC
>CALVGJ010000036.1 GCA_944327045.1 uncultured Desulfovibrio sp. | reverse complement strand
TATGGGGTTGGACGTACGGCAGGGGAATTCCCCGGCCTTCACCGAACTGCTTGCGCCGTCAACCGCTCCGGCAGACAAGTTTCATCCGGTCAAAACGATTTTTTCTATCCTCTTCCCCGTATTTCGTCAAGCGACATGCGGCAGCGGCCCACATCCCCGGAATGCGCCTCCAAACGGAGGCATGCCCTGCCGCTTCACGCATCCGTCGCCTTGACATCATGGGCAAAAGCCAAGATAGTTTTGCTAACATTTTTCTTGGCCCGACAGGGCAGGGGAGGCAGAGTGAGGACAAAAATCGTAGCGACCATCGGTCCGGCATCCAATACGCGGGAACGCCTGCGTGAACTGGCGCAGGCAGGGGTAAGCATTTTCCGCCTCAATTTTTCTCATGGCGGGGCTGCCGACTTTGTGGAAATCATCGGTCATATCCGGGCCATCGAGGAGGAACTGAACCTCCCCCTCACCATCATGCAGGACCTGTCCGGCCCCAAGATTCGTCTGGGCGTCGTCAGGGAAAAGACCATACAGGTCGGCAAGGGCATGCGCCTGCTGCTCGGCCCGACGGAACAGTATACCGACGAACTGCCCTACCTCCCCTTTGACCATGAGATCATTCTGCAAAGTCTCGACAAGGGTGATCATCTGGTGCTGGCCGACGGCGGCCTGCAATTCGTGGTGGAGGAGCGCCGTGCGGACGGTCTGGTGCTGCTGACGGCGGAAAACAGCGGCATTGTCACCTCCCGCAAGGGGCTTGCCCTGCCCGGCAAGGCGACGCGGGTTCGCGCCCTGACCGACAAGGACAAGCGGGACCTCAACGATGGCCTGAAACTGGGGGTGGATGCCGTTGCCATCTCCTATGTGCAGACGGCGGACGACGTGCTCGAGGCCAAGGAAATCATTGCTGCTTCCGGGCGCAACATCCCGGTGGTGGTCAAGCTGGAGCGGCAGGGCGCGGTGGAAAATCTGGACGCCATTCTTGCCGCGACCGACGCCGTCATGGTGGCGCGCGGCGACCTTGGCGTGGAATGTCCGCTGCCGCAGCTGCCGGCCCTGCAAAAGCACATCATCGCGGCCTGCAACCGCCTGTCCAAACCGGTCATCGTGGCCACGCAGATGCTGCTTTCCATGGTCAACAGCCCGGCGCCCACCCGTGCCGAAACCACGGACGTGGCCAATGCCGTTCTGGACGGCGCGGATTGCGTCATGCTTTCGGAAGAGACGGCCATGGGCAACTTTCCCGTGGAGACGGTGCGTTACATGCGCCGCATCACCGACGAGGCCGAAAAGCTCCTGCTTGAGGACCGTCACACCGAATCCCCGGATACGGCAACGGACATCTCAAGCTTTCTGGCCTATTCGGCCTGCCTGCTTGCCCAGAGGGCTTCGGCCCAGGCCATCGTGGCCCACAGCATCAGCGGCGCTTCGGCCCGCCTCATTGCCGCTCATCGGCCCGCACAGCCCGTCTATGCGCTGACGCCCGACCCCGTGGCCTTCAAGGCGCTCAACTTTTCCTGGGGCGTCCACCCTGTCCTTGTCAGCCAGCCCGATGCGGAAACAAGCCATCTGCGGCGCGCACAGCAGTTCATTTGCGACAGTGAGGCCATTACCCCCGGACAATGCGCCGTCATCACGGCGGGACAGCGTACCGGCTCTTCGTCCACCCCGCGCGGGACCAACCTTGTCAAAATTTACTGGAAGTAGTTATGGCTGCCCAAAAACGTGACGTTCCCCAGAATATCAATGAAGAGTACTACCAGATCAGCAGCGAGATTCTGTCCAGCTTTCCCAAATATCGCCCGCCGGTCGATCTCTTTTCCTTCCGCGAGGACATCTGTGTGCTTGCGCCGTACTGCCGCAAGGGCGACCGCCTGAGCAACGCCCAGGTGGAAGAGGTGGCCCAGCTCTGTGCCGACGGTTCGCTGTTCGTATCCCGTTCGGATCACCCCATCTATTCGCGCCACATCGTCAAGCAGCTTGACCTCGTGCTGCAGGACCGCAACCTCAAGGAAGCGGAAATCGTGGATATCTGCATCCGCGCGCTGGTCATGCGCTATACGGAATTTTACGCGCAGCCGGTCAAGCTGCTCTTTGAGCCGCTGTACCGTGACCTTATGGTGGTCACCGAATACATTTTCGAGGACAAGCACCGTATTGCCGGTTTTGTGCGTCGTCTCTTCCATGTGCATGACCCCGCCCGCCATGCGCTCAACTGCCTGAACGTGGGCCTCTGGCTCTGGATGCAGAGCGTCAGCGAGATGCGCCGCAAGGATATGGACAAAATAGCGCTGGCCCTGCTGCTGCATGACATCGGCATGAGCAAGGTGCCGGCCTTTGTGGTCAACAAGAAGGGGGCCCTCAAGCAGGAAGAGCGGGACAAGGTCGTCCAGCACCCGCTGCTCGGCGTCAAGATCATGCAGAAGATGGACATTTCCTTTGAGGAACTGATCCGCGCCTGTTTTGAGCATCACGAACGTCTTGATTCCAGCGGCTATCCGCAGCATGAGCCCGGCAGCCGCATCAGCCGTATCGGTCGCCTCACCGCCGTGGTGGACTCCTTCTCGGCCATGATCATGGATAAGCCCTACGGCGAAAAGCGCGAGCCTGCCGACGCCGCGCGCGAACTGGCGCAGGACAACCGCTACGAACCCGACTTCACCAAACCGCTCATGGCGGCCTTTGCCGCCCAGACCTTCGGCCAGCTCATTGACATGGACGCCCATCTGGAAACGCCGGAATAAGCGCCTGCCGGAACATTCGTCAAGCCCCCGTACCCCTCCGGTGCGGGGGCTTTTGCGTGGACGCTGACGCTGGCGGATGCCGCCGCCCGGTCCGAAGTGAGCGGAAAACCGCATTTTTTCCGCAAAACGCCAGGCCGTATGATTTGAAACGCACAGCGTTTCAAACGGAAAATGCTCTAAAATGCGCTA
>CALVGJ010000035.1 GCA_944327045.1 uncultured Desulfovibrio sp. | reverse complement strand
GAAAAGGGCAGCCTACTTGTCGAAATGGACGCATCATTACAATTTTGTGCGCCCCCATTCGGCTCTTGGCAGAAAACCTCCAGCTTCATGTCTGAGCAGAGGGTGAACAACGTGTTGACACTCTACATCTAGGCGGACTTTTAGCTGATTTGCGGGGGAAAGGGGGGACTTTTTGCAAAAAGTCCCCCCTTTCCCCCGCACCCCCTTTCCCCTTCAAAAAATCTTGTTCGGAAGGATGGCAGGGAGCACGCCCCGCCAGAGCATCCCTTGCCCGATGGTCCCCCCCGCCAAGAGCCCATGACGGGCATTTTTCTTTTCTCTTCGCGTGAGCAGGGCTGTTGCTCGAACCAGCCCCATGTCCTCCTGCTTTTCTCCCATAAGCATTTTCAGTGTGAAACGCTGTACGTTTCAATCATACGGCCTGGCGTTTCGCGGAAAAAACGCGATCATTCCGCTTGGTTTGGGCGGTCGGCGCTGTGCCGCCGCCTCGCATTTTACCTTTTTCAAAGGCAAAATACTCATGCCGCCGGGGGACTGGCGGACGGGTGACGGCCTGTGCGGGCCGGCTTCTTGTCATCCTCCCCCAAAGGTTTTTTGCGGGATGGACAGGGGGCGCGGGGGGAAAGAAGGGGGCTTTTTTACCCAAAAGCCCCCTTCCTTCCCCCGCACAAAATCTTGCCGGACAAATACATCCATGTCCAAACGGGGAAGGGCGGGCAAAAACGCTTTGAGATGTGCGCCGATTCTGCTAAGCTGGTGCAACTTTGCCCGAAAACGCATCAACTACAACAAAGGCGGTCCTCATGGCGAATCTGAAATACAGGCGCGTACTGCTCAAGCTGAGCGGCGAAGCCCTGGCCGGCGAACACAAGACCGGCATTGATCCCGATACCGTGGCGGCCATCTGCGACGAGATCGGCGGGCTGCTGGAAATGGGCGTGGAGCTGGCGCTGGTCATCGGCGGCGGCAATATCTTTCGTGGACTTTCCGGCTCCGCCAAGGGCATGGAGCGTTCCTCCGCCGACTACATGGGCATGCTGGCCACCGTGCTCAATGCGCTGGCCGTGCAGGACAGGCTGGAAAAGCAGGGCTTTCCCACACGGGTGCTTTCCGCCATCGACATGCAGGCGGTCTGCGAGCCCTTTATCCGCCGCCGGGCCCTGCGTCATCTGGAAAAGGGCAGGGTGGTCATCTGTGCCGCGGGTACGGGCAATCCCTACTTCACCACCGACACCACGGCGGCCCTGCGCGGCATGGAGCTGAAGTGCGACGCCATCATCAAGGCCACCAAGGTGGACGGCATCTACGACAAGGACCCCGCCAAGCACAGCGACGCCGTGAAATTCGACAGCATCAGTTACGACGAGACCCTGTCCCGCCATCTGGGCGTCATGGACGCGGCCGCCTTTGCGCTGGTGCGGGACAATAACGTCCCCATCATCGTCTGCCGCATGTTCGGCGGCGATATTCGCCGGGCGGTGCTGGGCGAACCCGTGGGCACCATTGTGCACGACTGCTGATTGCCCCGTCCTTCCGGGCATATCCGGCCCGGATACCGTATGGGTTTTCAACATACAGAACAGCCTTTCAGGAGTTTTCAATGGATATCGAGACGATCCTGCTGGACACCGAAGACCGCATGGAAAAAGCCATGAGCGCGCTGGAACGCGAATTTGCCAAGCTGCGCACCGGCCGCGCCTCCACTTCGCTGGTGGACGGCATCAAGGCGGACTATTACGGTACGCCCACGCCCATTTCCCAGATGGCTTCCGTGGCCGTGCCGGACAGTCGCACCATCACCATCCAGCCCTGGGACAAGGGCGGCATCGCCGTGGTGGAAAAGGCCATCCTCAAGTCCGATCTCGGACTGACGCCGGTCAATGACGGCAAGATCATCCGTATCAGCATTCCGCCGCTCACCGAGGAGCGCCGCAAGGAACTGGTGAAGGTTTCCCGCAAGTACGGCGAAGAGGCCAAGGTGGCGGTGCGCAACGTGCGCCGTGATGCCAACGACAGCCTGAAAAAGCTGGAGAAGGACAAGACCATCACCGAAGACGAGCAGAAGAAGGCCGAAGCCGATGTGCAGAAGCTGACGGACAAATTCGTCGGCGAAGTGGACAAGAAGTGCGCGGCCAAGGAAAAGGAAATCATGGACATCTAGAGCGTTTTGCCCTTGCAAAAGGCAGAACGCGAGGCGACGGCAACAGCGTCGCCCGGCCCAAAGTGAGCGGAAAAACCGCGTTTTTTCCGTGAAACGACAGGCCGTATGGTGTGAAATGCGAAGTGTTTCACACTGAAAATGCTCCAGGGACAGGACGCATAAGGGTGCCTTCGCGAAAAGCGGCTTTGCCGCAGACAGGATAATGCGTCCTGACCTTGCCCTCCGGCGCGCTGTCCGCGTACAGGCGGACGTGATTGCCGCCGGGCAGAGCGGACGGGCGTCTTTGCCGTGGACAGCGGCGCGCCCGTCCGTTCGCTTGAAACTCCGGCAACAGGGAATACTCCGGCCCAAACAGACGCTTACGCTCATGGAACAGCAATTCCCCCACCTTCCCCGACATCTTGCCATCATTATGGACGGTAACGGCCGCTGGGCACAGGCTCGCGGCCTTGCTCGCGTAGAGGGCCACAAGGCCGGAGCGGAAGCCGTGCGCACGGTTGTCACCGAATGCCGCCGGCTGGGCATTCCCCATCTGACGCTTTACGCCTTTTCCAGCGAAAACTGGAACCGTCCCAAGGCCGAAGTGGCGGCCCTGTTCAGTCTGCTGCTCGAATTTCTGGGCAAGGAAGTGCCGCGCATGGAAAGCGAGGATATCCGCCTTGTGGTGCTCGGCGATGTGGACGGCCTGCCGCTGCCGCAGCGAACCGCCCTGCGCCACGGCATGAACCGCACCGCTCATTGCCGCAGCATGACGCTCAATCTGGCGCTCAACTACGGCGGGCGGGCGGAGATTGTGCAGGCCGCGCGCCGCATGGCCGAAGCGGGCCTCGCCCCGGACGAGTACACCGAGGAACGCTTTGCGGACTACCTCTATACGGCCGGTCAGCCGGACCCTGACCTGCTTGTGCGCACCAGCGGAGAACAGCGCCTGAGCAATTATCTGCTGTATCAGTGCGCCTACAGCGAATTTTATTTTACTCCCGTGGCGTGGCCCGATTTCGGTGTCGAGGCGCTGCACGAGGCGCTGCGGGTCTTTGCCGGACGGTCCCGCCGTTTCGGAAAAACGCAGGAGCAGATTGATGCCCGTTGACCATGCTACCGACATTCGCCGTACCCTGACCGGCGTTCTTCTGGGGGTGCTTATCCTCGCCGTGCTGGCCGTTCGCGGCTGGCCGCTGCTGTTCGTTATCCTGGCTGTTGCCGCTCTGGGACTCTGGGAATTCTTCTCCCTGTTCTGGGGGCCGCGCGGCCGCATCCCCAGCCGCATCTGCGCCATAGCTCTGGGCTGGGGCATGCTCATCCTGAGCTGGATGCACCGCCCGCAGGATGCGCTGGTCTGTCTGGGGGCGGGCTTTGTGCTGGCTTCCATGAGCTTTCTTTTCCGCTGGGATGTCATCGAGGAGGACGCCTTCTCTTCCAGCGGCATCTTCATGGCCGGGCTTGCCTATGTGCCGTTGCTGCTGCTGCCCGCCACCTACCTTTCCTCGGTCAAGCTGCTCTTCGTGCTGGCTGCCGTGGCCATTTCCGATACGGCCGCCTACTTTGTGGGAACCCGCTTCGGGCACCACAAGCTCTGGCCCCGCGTCAGCCCCAACAAGAGCTCCGAGGGCGCAGTGGGCAGCCTTGTGGCCTGCATTCTTTTCTGCGTCATCTACGGGGCCTGCCTCGGCTCGGCGAACTGGCTCGCCTTTGCCCTGCTGGGCGTCGCCATCAATGCCTTTGCCCAGGTGGGCGATCTTTTCGAGTCCGCCCTCAAGCGCTCGGTCAACGTCAAGGACTCCGGCCATCTGCTGCCCGGGCACGGCGGCGTGCTGGACAGGGCGGACAGCGTGCTCTTTGCCATGCCCATGTTTGCCGTGGTAGACCAGTGGTTTTTCTTTTTCTGAGGCCGACCGCACCGTGCCGCAAGACGATCATGACATGAACGGCGAGGACAGGCCCGGGCTGCCGCACAGGCGTCCGGACAGCCTGTCCGCGCCGTTTTTTGCCATCTTCACGACCTGCCCGCCGTCCGTTTTCCGTGCGGAAGCCGACCTCCTTTCGCTACGCACCGCAATACCGCAAGAACAGCCGCCATGCGCGGCAAGGTGAAACGTCATGTCCAACTGCTGGCCGGGATGTGAAGGCCCGGCAATCCGTTATATTTCGGCTGCGCCCTCGCCAGAATGGCAGCACAGGGAGCGGCACGATCTTGTCATCCTCGGTTCGACCGGCTCCATCGGGCGCAATGCGCTCGGCGTGGTGGACAGCCATCCGCAACGCTTCCGCATTCTGGCTCTTTCCTGCGCACGCAATGTGGATATGCTGGCCCGGCAGGCCCGCCGCTACCGGCCCCGGCTGCTGGCCGTGCTGGATGAAGAGTCGGCCTATGACCTGCGCACGCTCCTGCCCGCGGACTATCAGCCGGAAATTCTCGTGGGGCCGCAGGGCTACGCCGCGGCGGCCGCGCTGCCGGAGGCGGATACCGTCCTTTCCGCCCAGGTGGGGGCGGCGGGCCTTGAAGGCACACTGGCCGCCGCGCTGGCCGGCAAGGTCATCTGCCTTGCCAACAAGGAATCGCTGGTGCTGGCGGGCGAACTGCTGCGCCAGATATGCGCCCGTACCGGAGCATCCATCCTGCCGGTGGACTCGGAACATAACGCCATCTTCCAGTGCCTTGCGGCACGGGATCAGGAGGTGGCGCGGCTTGTGATGACCGCCTCCGGCGGCCCTTTCCGGGATTGCAGCCGTGAGGCGCTGCAGCATGTCACACGCGAACAGGCCCTCAACCATCCCAACTGGGTCATGGGCGCCAAGATCAGCATTGATTCTGCCAGCATGATGAACAAGGCGCTGGAAGTGGTGGAGGCGTTCCATCTGTACGGCGTTCCGGTGGATCGTATCGACGTGCTGGTGCATCCGCAGTCCCTCGTGCATTCGCTCGTGCAGCTGCGGGACGGCAGCCTGCTGGCCCAGATCGGCACGGCGGACATGCGGTTGCCGCTGGCCCACTGCCTGCTCTGGCCGCATACGCTGGACTGCGGCGTGCCGCCGCTGGACCTGGCGTCCTCTCCGGCGCTGGAGTTCCGGCATCCCGATACGGAGCGCTTTCCGGCGCTGACCTTTGCCCGGCGGGCCCTCAGCGAACGCGGCGGCCTGTGCGTGGTCATGAACGCCGCCAATGAGGCGGCTGTGGAGCTCTTCCTTGCCGGACGCTGTGCCTTTACCGACATCACCCGTTTCATTGATGAAGCCATGCGCCGTCATGCCGCCACCGCGCCCGGCCATGCGCCGCTGTGCGGAAAGTTGACCGCACCGGCGGGAGATGATCTTGCCCTTCGCACGGAAGTGGCTACCTTTATGGAACGGATAGAAAAACTCGACACCCAAAGCCGCGCGCTGGTGCATGAGCTGGCGCGTGACGGAGCCTGATATGCTGCTGACCATCATTGCCGCCATCATCGTTCTGGGCGGCCTTATCTTCTTTCATGAGCTCGGCCATTTTCTGGTGGCCCGCGCCCTGGGTATGGGCGTGACAACCTTTTCGCTGGGCTTCGGCCCCAAACTGCTCAAAACGAAACGCGGCAAGACGGAATACGCCCTGTCGCTGGTTCCCCTCGGCGGCTATGTGGCGCTGGTGGGCGAAAATGACGACAGCGAACTGCCCGAAGGCTTCACGCAAGAGGAAAGCTTTTCGCACCGGCCCGCCTGGCAGCGCCTGCTGGTGGTGCTGGCCGGGCCGCTGGCCAATGTGCTGCTGGCCTGGCTGCTCTGCTGGACGCTCTGCCTCGGCTGGGGACGGGCCATCATGCTGCCGCAGGTGGGCAACGTCTCCACGGACAGCCCCGCCGCGGCGGCCGGTCTGCAACGCGGCGACCTCATCCTGCGCGTCAATGATGTGGAAACGTCTGACTGGCAGAGCATGGCCGACGCCATCGGGGCGAGCAACGGCCGGCCCGTGACCCTGCATGTGCTGCGGCCCCTGCCCACGGCTTCGGGCGAACTCCAGCCCGGCCTGCCGGAGACCGGCGAGGAACTGCGCCTCACCCTGACGCCCAAGCGCGCCATGCGCACCACCATTTTCGGCGAACAGGAAAGCGCCTGGCTCATCGGCATCAGCGTCAGCGGCAACATGCGCTATGAAGACCTGAACTTCGCGCAGGCCGCGCTGGCCGGGGCGCAGCAGACCTGGGGCATGGTCGAGCTGACGGCGGAGAGTTTCCTCAAGCTGGTGCAGCGGGTGGTGCCGCTGGATCAGGTGGGCGGGCCCATCATGATCGCCCAGCTCGTCGGCGAGCAGGCGGAGCAGGGGCTTGCGGGCGTACTGGGACTGGCGGCGCTCATCAGCATCAACCTTGCCATCCTGAACCTGCTGCCCATTCCCATTCTGGACGGCGGCACGGCGCTGTTCTGCCTCATTGAAATGATCTTCCGGCGGCCCGTGCACGAAAAGGTGCAGGAATGGGGCATGCGCGTGGGCCTTGCCCTGCTGGTCTGCCTCATGCTGCTGGCCACCTACAACGATATCGTCCGCATCATCACGGGATAGCCTCATGCACGGCACCGGATGGGAACTTATCCTCAATGCCGCCGAAGGGGCCCTGCAAATCATCCTGACCGAAGACGGCCGCCCGCTGGCCTCGCAGGAGTGGCACAGACCGGAGCGCGCCACGGAAATTCTGGCGCCCGCTCTGGCGGACATGCTGGAACGACTGGAAATCCGAGCGACGGACCTGCGCCGCATTGCCTGCGTCCGGGGGCCGGGCTCCTTTACCGGCATCCGGCTGGTGCTCGCCACCGCGGCCGCCCTGCGCCGGGTCGGGAAAGCCCGTCTGGCCGGACTGGACTACATGCAGGCGCTGGCGACCTCGGCCGTCACGGCGCGGGGCATGCTCTGGGGCGGGCAGGTGCATGTGCTTACCCACGCCCGCCGCAATCTTGTACACTATCAGCCCTTCATGGCGTACGGGCCGGTTATTCCGGCCTACGCCACGGCGGAAGTGCGCCTCCTCCCGCCTGCCGAGGCGCTGGAAGCCGTCAACGCCGCCGTGGCGGACAGGGCGGGGCACGAACCGGCGGACTGCCGGGCCGGGCTGCCGCTGGTCTGCGGCAGCGCGCTGGCGCGCAACGCCCTGTTTGCGCCGCTGGACGAACGGCATGATCTGGCCGCGCTGCCGCGCCTGATTCAGCCCACGCAAGAGGCCCTTTGTCTGCTGGCCCGGCATGGCGATTATTTTGCCGCCGACATTGAGCCGCTCTATGTGCGTCCCTGCGATGCGGTGGAAAATCTGCCGGAGCTCTCCCGCAGGCAGGGACTGGACGGCGCGGCCACGCTGGGCGAACTGGAACGCCTGCTTCATCTGCCGCCGCAAAGCGAGTGTTGACCCACGCGCCCGAAGACGGAAGGCACGTCCCTGCCGCACGTTTGCGGAACTACAATTGCCTAACGGCGCGGCCTTGTCCAGCATATTTCCGTCCGCACACCCCCGCACATCTCACCTCATCAAGACATACCGCTGTGCCCGCAGCCTGCGCTGCAGCGAGGGTGTCAGCTTCCCCTACTTGCAAAAATATTTATTTTCATATAGTTAAAAAGTTATCCATAATTTCCTGACACCTTAAAAAATCTGTTTTCAGAGGTCAGCTATGGCATTCTTTGACAATCTTTTTTCTCCTCGAGAACGTGGGCCGCTTTTTGTTACAACAGCGGAAATTGGTTACTATCTTGAAAAAATGTTCAGAGAGGCAGAGAAAAGCATCATCATTATTTCACCCTACATAAAAATGAGCCAGCGTATTCGTTCAATTTTACTTGATAAATCAAAAAATAATATTGATATAAAGATTGTATTCAAAAAAGATTTTGAAATTAACAACATCAGCGCACAGACATTCAAAAGAGACAATTTACATGCAAAATGCTTTCTTACAGAAAAATATGCGCTGATCGGCAGCATGAATCTTTTTGATTACAGTCAAGTAAATAATGATGAAATGGGGATTTTTTTAACCAGAGAAGAAAATTCGGAACTATACGGTAATATTGAAAAAGAAGCACTCAGGCTCTGCTGTTCATTTTATTCAAATACAACAAAGGATGCTGAATGCGCACACAGCAAACTTCCAGTTCTTGAAATAGGGAAGGAATATAAAAAAGAAGATCTAAACAGCGTCTTTTCTTTTATGAGTGAATACACTGGCGGGATAAGAAAAACAACAAATGGCAATATTGCTCTTTTTTACTTCTCAAAAAGCAGTAAATACACCAACAGAGAAAAAGACGGCATCATATACTATATGGGACAAAATACTGGTTCAGAAATACAAGAACTAAAATATGGAAACAAAGCGCTCCATGACAGCTTTACAACAGGAAAAGGGAGAATTTTCCTGTTTAAAGACAATTTTTTTCAGGGAGAATGCTTTGTCTGCAAAGCGCCATTTCAGGAAGATGGAAAGTGGATTTTCCCTTTAAAGCTAAAGCTCGGCATTTAGATAGCGTCGTCAAATTAAAAGTATGTTATAATCTCCTCAGTTACAATGAGGAGAGGTCATATGGCGGCACATCGAAGGCATGATATTTCCGACAAGGTATGGGCAAATATTGAAAAACTTCTT
>CALVGJ010000034.1 GCA_944327045.1 uncultured Desulfovibrio sp. | reverse complement strand
CGTCAGCCCGTCGTCACGGCGCACTCTCTGTACTTGTCAAACTCACCCCGGGCCGTCCGCTTTCCGCTTCCGCCCGGCGCGAGAAGCGTTTATGGACTCTTTCCCGCAAAAGGTCAAGAAGTTTTTTGCCAAAAATTACAAAAAAAGAAGCAGCCCCGTTATGCCGGGGCTACTTTTGTCGTTTTTTCAGAATGTTAACGTCTATACTTTTACTCAGCGCGAACTGACCACCAGCGTGGCCCCTACCCTGAGACTGCGCTCATCCACGTCATTCCAGCGCTTGAGATCATCCACACTGACGTTGTGCCGGCGGGCGATGTTCCACAGGCTGTCGTTGGCCTTGACCACATAGGTGGACGTGCCGCCCCCCTTGCGCTTGCCCAGGCTGCCGCTGGGATTCTTACCGCTTCCGGCCTGGGCAACGGTTCGCGCGGCGGGCTGTCCCGCCCCGGGAATGCGCAGCTTCTGCCCCACATGTACCTTGCCGGCATTGTCAATATCGTTGGCTGCCTGGAGTTCGCCGACGCTCACCCCGTACTTGCGGGCCACGCCGTACAGCGTTTCTCCGGAGGCCAGCACATGCACGCCGGCCGGCGCACCCTGCCCGCCACGGTTCGCACGAGCAGGCTTTTCCGCGGTACGGGCGGCGCTGCGCCCTCCTGCGGCGGCAACGGCACGTTCGCTCATGTCGGCACTGCGGGGGACAAGTACGGTCTCGCCCCGGTAAATCTTCGTCTTGCCGCCATTGGCCGCGCGGAGCTGCGCCACACTTACGCCGCTGCGCCGGGCGATCCTGTCCCAGCTGTCGGCGCTGGTAGCCACCTTGGCCGGCCGCCAGTTGGCATACGTCCCGCCGGAACGCTGAAGGAAGGCCTGGGCCTTTGCCGATTGCAGCCGGGGCACATAGACGAACGTGGAGCGTTCGGTGGAGGAAATAGGCTGAAGATGGTGCATGTTGTAGGCCTGGAAATCCGTCCAGCTCATGCCCGAAGCCTTGCTCAGGGCCATGAGGTCCGTACCCGGCCGCGCCGTGAGCCGCTCCACCTGCGGCATGGCTTCATGATTGACCGGGGCAAAGCCCAGCTGGCCGAGGTTGCGCATGATCTTGCTGATGGCCACGAAACGCGGCACATACTGCATGGTTTCGGGGCGAAGCTGGGCCTTTTCGTCCAGCTGTGCATTTCGTTCGCAGACCTGATAGAAATTGCGGGCTCCGGTGCCTTCCTTGGCGCGACGCATCTTGCCTTCCCCGGCATTGTAGGCGGCAATGGCGGTCGGCCAGTCGCGGAAGTCCCCGTAAAGCTTTTGCAGATAGTCGGCGGCGGCTTCGGTGGCCTTGTAGGGATCGAGGCGCTCATCCATCCACCAGTCCTGCGTAAGGCCGTACTTCATGCCGGTATAGGGCATGAACTGCCATGCCCCCGCCGCACCGGCGCGGGATTTGGCGTCAGCCCGGTAGCCGCTTTCCACAATGGCGAGATAGGCCAGCTCTTCCGGCATGCCGCGTGAACGGAAAACGCGCCGGGCATAGCCGAGATAATTTCCCGACCGCTCCGAAAATATCTCCATGGTCCGGCGGCCCTTGTGCAGAAAATGCTTGTATTGGGCCGTGACGGCGGGCATGGCCGAGGCAGGCACATTGCGATCGATCTGCCCTGTGCTTTTCAGGGCGGCCAGCTCAGCAGCGGTCAGCGGCTCGGTGTCCTCGTTTTCGGGAATGAGCAAGGTCGGCATATCGGACTGCCCGCCCCCCTGCCTGGAGGAGCATGCACTCAGCAGCAGCGTTGCCAGCAGGGCGCACAGCAGGAGGATATGTCCTGAATCCTTTTTCCCGCACAAAACCTTCATGAAACCCTCCCCTATCCCGCAGCTTGCCTTTGCCGTCGAAGCTGCGTAGACACGAAATTTCTACGGCATGGACGCCGTCTCACCTTCAGCCGCCTGCCGGAGGCCGCCATGATGAAAGATGCTGTTTCCGCTCCGCTCCTGCCGGGCATCAAACCCGTTCTGGAGCTTTTGCATGATGCGCCGCAGCGCATTGATCTCGTTTATTGCCGCAAGGGCCTGCGCAGCCGTGAGGCGCAGCAGATTCAGGAGCTCTGCCGGGCAAACCACCTGCGCTACTCGCTGGTGGAGGGAGCCGCCCTTGACCGCCTGTGCCGCGGCACGCAGACGGGCCAGTCGGAACACGTCAATCATCAGGGAGTGGTGGCCCGACTCGCCGTTACGGCCTTCCAGCCGCTGGAAAACGTCCTCGCCGCCGTGCACGAGGCACCGCTGCCCCTGCTGCTGGCCCTTGATCAGGTGCAGGACCCGGGCAATCTCGGAACCCTCTGCCGCAGCCTCTATGCGCTGGGCGGCGCGGGCCTGCTGCTGCCGCGCCATAACAGCGCCTACCTCGGGCCCGCCGCCCAGCGTGCGGCGGCCGGAGCGCTGGAGCGCCTTCCCATTGCCCGCGTCGATAATCTGGCCCACGCGCTGGACAGCGCCGAAGAGGCGGGGTTCACCATCTACGGGGCGGGCTGCGGCGGCCCCGCGACCGTCAATGCCTTTGAAGAAACGCTGCACCTGCCTGCCGTGCTGGTGCTCGGCAACGAGGATAAGGGCCTCCGTCCCGGCGTGGCCAAGCGCTGCTCCCGTATGCTGCATATCCCGCTGGCCCGCGCCTTTGATTCGCTCAACGTGGCGCAGGCCGGAGCCATTCTGCTGGGGCTGGCGGCCGCACAGCGACAACGCTCCGCCTGAAGCGGATATGCCTGCCGCGCACGGCTCCGCCCTGCGGCACCCGTCCTTTTCAGACGTCCCGAAAATGGCAAACGGTTCCGGCAGCATTCCGCTTTCTCTCCGATTCCTTTCACCATAGCTGAAATTTTTCTTTTGGCGAGGAAAATAAGTCTAGAAAAAGCTTAGGAAATCGTTACATAAAATGTAAAAAGGCGCATTCCTCAGCAGAATGCGCCTTTCTTTCATGCAAAAAAGGATAGCACCTTGACTCTTACCAGATTTTATACATTTTTTATCCCCAAAAAATTTTTTATGCGTTATAAACAAAATACATTATACAGTATAGTAATAAAAAATGTCTCTCTTATTGCAGAATATTACCATCAGAAACATAAAAACCCTTGAGATACAAAAAAGGGAGGCGGAAAATCCCGCCCCCCGTACATATCACTCAGCAGCAACGCATTAGAACGGCCAGATGTTGTCCATCAGACGAGTAAACCAGCCGGGCTTCTGCTTGTCGGAGAGCACGCCCTTGCCGTAATACTCGATGCTGGCGTCAGCAATCTGCGTGGAAAGCACGCTGTTGTCGGCATCCACATCCTTGGCCCGGATAAGACCGCGCACCACCATGTACTCCGTTTCTTCATTGACGCGGATTTCCCGTGCGCCTTCGATCTGGAGCATGCCGCCCGGCAGGACGCGGATGACGCGGGCCGCCATGGACGTGGTGACGTAGTTTTCACGCTTGGTCTTGCCGGTGCTGGTCAGGTCGCTGATGGAACCGGAATTCAGCACAGGCTGACCGATGGTCGCCTGCGGGCCGATGCCGACGCCGGGAATGAAGCCCACCTTGGACGCACCGAACAGGGCCCCCACCGTGTAGTTGTTGTTGCTGTCCTTGTCGGCCGTGGTTTCGGCCTTGTTCTGCGCCTTGGTGTTTTCCACCAGTTTGACGACCACGATGTCCCCCACGCGCCGCGCGCGGGCATCGGAGAAGAGGGTGTCTCCGTCACTGGCGGCAAACAGGGAGCCCGGATTGTTGGCTCCGCTGGTTTCCTGCGGGTATTCCTGCGGCGGACCGACAGGATTCTGCAAGCCCGGACGGCGATGCGCGCCGCCGCCGCAGGCGCTGCAGAACATGAAGACGAGCCCCAGGGCCAGAATGCCAATACGAGTCTTCATAACCATGTTCTCCTCTACTCGATTATCACAGTGCCGCCGTCCTTGACCTTGGCGTACACCTGTTTCTTGGATTGCAAATTCCGCACCGCAATGGTAGCGCCGGGTTCGCCGTCGCTCAGGGCCTCCGCCTGCGTGGTCATGCGCAGGTTGCCGCGGGCATAAATCAGGGTGACCACATCACCGCGCCGCACCATGAGCTGGCTCTGCAAATCGCTCTGCAGAATGGGCTCACCGGCTGCAAGCCCTCTGGCCAGCCGCCACGGCCCGCCCTGACCATCCCACGGCATGTCCTTCAGCGTGGCGGCGTTGACCCGCATGAAGGTGACCGCGTCGGGGGTCAGGTTTTCTCCCGTGCTCATGACGCGCATGGCCGCGGGTACCGTGACCCAGAGCTGCAGGTTGACCGTTCCGGCCACACGCCGCAGCACCGTCCCGTCCGCCTCCTTGATGGCAAAGCGCAGCGTAATGCGACCGGGAGCCAGCTTGCCGGGTTCAAGCTGTATCTGCTGCTGGGCATGCTCCAGAAAAATGTACTCCGGCAACCGGAACTCCGTAAGCTGCGCTTCGCCCGGCATGGCCGAAAGCTGCGGCGTCAAACTCCTGACGACATAATCCCGCAGCACATCCTCCCGAAAAACCAGCCCTCCCCGCTGGATGACCAGCGACGTCGGCAGAATGCAGCGCCCGGCAATATCCTTGCCCAATGCCTGCCGCAGCGCCTGCGAAAGACGCGAGCGGTTGACCTGCATGGGCTTTCCCTCCTGCTCGGGCGCCGCCCAGAGCGCCCGGCGGCTCAAATCCTGCCAGAGGGTTTCGTCCATGTGGCCCAGCGGCGTGGCGATATCGCCCAGAAAGACGGAATCATTGCGCGCCACGGCCGCACTTTCAATTTTCAACCGCCAGTCGTTCTGGCCCAGCATCTGCAAATCCGCCGCCTCGGCAGGCGGAGCCGGAGCCTGCGCGATCTGCGAACGGACGCGAGCGGCCCGCGCGGCCTGCTCCCCGGCAAGGGAGGCATCTTCGGCCCCGTTGCCGACCCGGCCCGTCTCGGCCAGGGGCAGACGGGCCGCCCGCACTTCCGGCGAACGCAGTTGACGTTTTATCTGGCTGGGCGATCGGCGATGGTTTCGATCGTTGTCCTGCCAGACGGCCTCGGGAATACCGGCGGCAAGGCATGTCGTTTCGAGGACGAGACACCAGACAACGACAAGGCAGAGAACTCCCGCCAGAACGGCCATACCGCTCCGGGACGCCATGCCCCATCTGTCGGGCCATACTCGTGCCCGTCTGCACACGCGCGTCATACCTCCGAAAAACCTTAGCTGCGCTTGAGCTGTACCGCCGTTCCCAGCATGGAGTCGGAGGTCTGAATGGCCTTGGAATTCACTTCATAGGCGCGCTGGCCCACGATCATGTTGACCATTTCGTCCACCACTTCCACGTTGGACATTTCCAGAAAGCCCTGCGCCAGGGTTCCGACGTTGTCCGTGCCGGGCACGCCTTCCACTTCATCGCCGGACGCTTCGGTAGGCGTATAGAGGTTGCGGCCGCGCGCATCCAGACCGGCCGGATTGATAAAGGTGTAGAGCGGGATTTCCGCCGCGGCGATTTCCTGACCTTCGGCATCCAGCGCCGCAATATGTCCGGAAGCGGAAATGGAGATATTCTTGGTTTCCGCCGGAACGGCAAATTCCGGCTGCAGGATGTAACCGTTGGCCGTCACCACGGTGCCGTCCTGATTGAGCTTGAAAGAGCCGGAGCGGGTGTACATCAGCTCGCCGTTGACATCCACCTGAAAGAAACCGTCGCCTTCAATGGCCACGTCCAGCGCGTTGCCGGTGTTCTGGAAATCCCCCTGGGTAAAGAACTTGTGCACCGCCGTAGGCCGGACGCCCATGCCGACCTGAATGCCCACGGGCAGGGTATTGTCCCCTTCCGTGATGGAGCCGGCGATCTTCATGTTCTGGTACATGAGGTCCTCGAACTCGGCACGGCTCTTCTTGAAGCCCGTGGTATTCACGTTGGCAAGGTTGTTGGAAATAACATCAATGTTCAGCTGCTGGGCCACCATACCGCTGGCGCCCGTCCACAAAGAACGCATCATAAGGCCATCGCTCCTTTCGCACGCATGCGTGTTGTTGTCTTCATCATGTCTGCGCCGTCCGCACGGCGAATTGCTCAGACCGGGAGGAAGCTCCCCGCCGTTTCGCCGCCGCTGCCGACCGGCGCACCGTCAACCTCAGCCGGGACTAGCTGTTACGCTTGCCCACCTGCTGATAGGCCTGCCTGTCCAGGGCATCCGTGGACTGCATGACCTTCTGGTAGGCTTCAAACTGACGCTGCACCTCGATCATGTTCACCATTTCGGTGACCACATCCACGTTGGCGGCCTCAATATAGCCCTGCTCCACCGTTGCCCCCTGCGCGTAGGCGTCCAGTTCCTGCACCTGCACATTTTCATAGGGCTGATAGAGGTTTCTCCCCAGCTTCTGCAGGTTCTGCGGATTGTCCACCTGCACCAGGGCAATCTGCCCCACCACGTCGCCGTCGGCGGAGACCGTACCGTCACTGGCAATGGCGATATTGCGCGTCCCTGCCGGAATGACGATATTGCCCCCCACACCCTGCAGGGGCCAGCCCTGGGGCGTCATGACCGTTCCGTCACCGGACAGGACAAAGTGCCCGCTGCGCGTCAAATTGTTGCCGTTGGGCGTCGCCACACGGAAAAAGGCATTCTCCCCGGAGATGCCCAGGTCGAGCGGATCGCCGGTAAAGCGCATGGAACCCTGCGTAAAGTCGATTTTCGACACGGCGATACGCGGGCGCACCATGTTCTTGGGCTCGGGAAAGAGCGGATCGCTCTTCAGATTCATGAGCGGTTCACGGATTTCATCATGTGCGAAGGACGCCATGGTATCCTTGAACGCCAGCTTGGTCTGCTTGTAGCCCGAGGTATTCACATTCGCCAAATTATTGGCAATGAAACTCATGCGGTGCTCGGTGGTCAGCGCCCCGAAAAGGCTGCTAAACATTGCATCTTGCATGATAACTCCTTGGTTGACGTATCCTGTCGCCCGTCTTGTCCGGGCATGACCCGACAGACGGGCAACACTTTCGGGAGGGGAAAAGCAAAAAGCGGGCCAAGGACGCCCGTCCCCGCTGCCCGCTTCGGAAAGACGTTCCCGCCATCTTTTCAGCGTGCACGCCTTGCGTTACAAAAACTCCACCCGCCCGCCACGGTTGGCCTCCACGCCGCGACGGGCATGTCGTCAACCTTCAACGGGAGCGGCGCGCCGGCGTCCCCCCTTCTGCGAGAAGCACATGGATGCACTCACCCAGCTGGTCAAGGACATCAACTCATTTCTCTGGGGGCCGTACTGCCTCATCCCCCTGCTCTGCGGCACGGGCCTCTACTACACCCTGCGCCTGCGTGCCGTGCAGGTACGCAAATTCGGCGCCTGCGTCCGCCATGTCTGCGGCGGCTTCTCCCTGCGCGGAGAAAAGGCCTCCGGTCAGGGCATGAGCTCCTTTCAGGCGCTGGCCACAGCCGTTGCCGCCCAGGTAGGCACCGGCAACATGGTCGGCATGGCCACCGCTCTGGTAATGGGCGGGCCGGGAGCCATCTTCTGGATGTGGGTAGCGGCCTTTTTCGGCATGGCGACCATCTTTGCCGAAGCCATCCTTGCCATCACCTTCAAGGATTGTGACGAAGCCGGCCATGTAGTGGGCGGCCCAGCCTACTACATCCGCAAGGGTATCGGCAGCAAGACACTGGCAGCCTTCTTTGCCGTGGCCATCATCATTGCGCTGGGCTGTGTGGGCAATATGGTGCAGGCCAACTCCATTGCGGACGCCTTTGCAACGGCCTTTTCCATCCCCGCGCCTATGGTGGGCGTTGTGGTGGCCGTACTGGCCGGTATCGTCTTCTTCGGGGGAATCGGACGTCTGGCGGCCGTCACCGAAAAGCTCGTGCCGGTCATGGCCGCCCTGTATCTGGTGGGCGGCATCTATATTCTGGCGACGAACGGCGGCGCCTTCCTCCAGTGCCTCAAGGATATCTTCCACTATGCCTTTTCAACTGAGGCCGCTGTAGGCGGCGTGGCGGGCGCCACCGTGCAGGAGGCCATGCGCTACGGCATTGCCCGCGGGCTCTTTTCCAACGAGGCGGGCATGGGCTCCACGCCGCATGCCCATGCGGTCAGCAAGGTGCTCCATCCGGTCATGCAGGGCTTTGCCGCCATCATGGGCGTATTCATTACGGTCATCATCTGCTCGCTGTCGGCCTTTGTGGTGCTGTCCACCGGCGTCATGGGCGGTAACGCAACCGGCGTGGTGCTGACGCAGCGGGCCTTCAGCTCCGCCCTGGGCGGACTCGGCAATGCCTATGTAGCCGTCATTCTCTTTTTCTTCGCCTTTTCCACCATCATCGGCTGGTACTTCTTCGGCGAGCAGAACATCAAGTATCTGTTCGGACGCAAGGCGCTGACGCCGTACCGTCTGCTGGTCATGGGCTTCATCGTGCTCGGCGCGACGCTCAAGGTCACGCTGGTCTGGGAGCTGGCCGACCTGTTCAACGGACTTATGGTGCTGCCCAACCTTGTTGCCCTCATCGGACTGGCCAAGATCGTGTCCAGGGCGCTGGACGATTACGAAAACCGTTTCATCAAGCGCTATCCCGAGCTGGAATGAGGATCACGCGCCATACTAGAGCGGATTCGCAGGGAAATTGTGTCCAATTTCCCTGCTGACGCTGCCCTCACACCACGGAAAAAGCGTGGTTTTTCCGTGTGTTCGGTTGCGGGTAATCGCTCTCGCGGCTACCAGTGCAATCCACATTTTCAATGTGGAATTGTTCTAGAGCATTTTCAGTTTGAAACGCGTTGCACTTTCAAACCATACGGCCTGTCGTTTCGCGGAAAAAAACGCGGTTTTCCGCTTTTGCCTTTTTTCAAAGGCAAAATATTCTAGGCAGGTTCTGCGACTCCATGAAAAAGGGGCCCTGTAAAAGGGCCCCTTTTTTCATGGAAGAGGGGATCAGTCCTTGCAATAACGCGTATACATTTCCTCTAGATAGCGTCGTCAAATTAAAAGTATGTTATAATCTCCTCAGTTACAATGAGGAGAGGTCATATGGCGGCACATCGAAGGCATGATATTTCCGACAAGGTATGGGCAAATATTGAAAAACTTC
>CALVGJ010000033.1 GCA_944327045.1 uncultured Desulfovibrio sp. | reverse complement strand
CTTCCCTGCCGGGGATCACGGGGCTGGAGTTCAACCTGATGCAGCGGGTGTTGACGGTGCATCATGAGCTGTCGTCCACTGAGGGCATTGAGCAGGCCCTGCGGGACATCGACATGGAGCCGCAACGTCTTGAGACTGGCACACCGACCCGATCCGGGGATGCTCTGCCTGCCGCGTCCATCCCTTGGAAACGTCTTTTTCTGGCCGGGGGACTGGCCGCCCTTTCCGAAGCCGCCGAACTGTTCGAGATATGGTGCGCACAGACTGCGGTCATGATAACACCCCTCTGGCCGGGAGGCTGGAGCCTGCCGGAGGCCGTCGCCCTGCTCTGTGCGCTGGCGGCCATCGCCGTATCCGGCCTGACCACCTATCGCAAGGGCTGGCTGGCCGTGCGCAACGGGAATCTGAACATCAATGCGCTCATGTCCGTGGCCGTGACCGGAGCCGTCTGCATCGGGCATTTCCCCGAAGCGGCCATGGTCATGGTGCTTTTCAACCTGTCTGAGGCGTTGGAAGCCCGGGCACTGGAGCGGGCGCGCAACGCCATAGGCGAACTGCTGGCCCTTGCGCCGGAGACCGCCCTCGTGCAGCAGGCGGACGGCACATGGCACCGGATGGATGCGCGCTACATCGCGCCGCACAGCCGCGTGCGCGTGGCTCCCGGGGAAAGGATCGCCCTCGACGGACTGGTCGTGGAAGGCCATTCCGCCGTCAATCAGGCCCCCATCACCGGCGAGAGTTTGCCGGTGGAAAAAACAGCGGGCGATACGGTCTATGCCGGGACCATCAACACGTCCGGTTCCTTCATCATGGAAAGTACGAACCCGGCCTCGGCGTCCACGCTGGCGCGTATCATCGAGGCTGTGGAAAAGGCTCAGGCCACGCGCGCTCCCGTGCAACGACTGGTGGACAGTTTTGCCCGCTACTACACGCCGGCCATCTTCCTGCTGGCTCTGCTGACGGCCTGCCTGCCGCCCCTTCTGGGATTGTCCGGATGGGCGGATGCCGTGTATATGGCGCTGGTGCTGCTCGTCATCGGCTGCCCGTGTGCGCTGGTCATCTCCACGCCGGTCAGCATCGTCAGCGGACTTGCGGCGGCGAGCCGTCACGGCATACTGATCAAGGGCGGCGTCTTTCTGGAAAAGGGACGCCAGCTGCGTCAGCTGGCTTTGGACAAGACAGGGACGCTGACCCACGGCAGGCCGCAACAGACGGATTTCCTTCTCTGCGGTTCTCTTGGGGAGAAGGAATGCCGGCTGTTGGCTGCCAGTCTGGCCGCACGCTCGGATCATCCCGTTTCGCGGGCCATTGTTACGGCTGCAGCTCTGCCGCAATCCGCCCTTACCGAGGTGGAAGACATTGCCGCCGTGCCGGGACAGGGTATACGCGGGCGTATCGGCGGCCGTAGCGTTGCGCTGGGCAACAGGCGCATGCTGGCGGAAAGGAAGCTGCTTTCCCCTGCTCTGGATGAACGGATAACGGCGTTGGAAAAGGCGGGAAAGAGCGTAGTAGCCCTGCACGCGGATGATGAAGTGCTGGCCCTTTTTGCCGTGGCGGATACGCTACGTCCCGGCAGCGTCGAGGCCGTGCGGGAACTGCGGGAGCTGGGCGTCAGTACCGTCATGCTGACCGGGGACAATTCGCACACGGCGGAAGCCGTCGGCCGCGCGGCGGGTGTGGATGCCGTCCATGCCCAGCTGCTGCCGGAGGACAAGGAGAGGCTGGTGCGGGAGCTGGGCCGCAAGGGGCCTGTGGGCATGGCGGGTGACGGCATCAATGACGCCCCTGCGCTGGCCTGCGCGCATATCGGCTTCGGCATGGCAGCCGGGGGAACGGATACGGCCATCGAGACGGCGGACGTCGCCCTCATGGACGACGATTTGCGCAAGATTCCCCGTTTCATCCGGCTTTCCCGCGCCGTTTACCGTATCATTGTGCAGAATATCGTACTGGCCGTGGGGGTCAAGGCGCTTTTTCTTGTCCTGACCTTCAGCGGACAGGCCAGCATGTGGCTGGCTGTCTTTGCCGACGTGGGCACATCGCTCATCGTGGTGGCCAACGGCCTGCGGGCCCGCCGTTTGTAAGCGGATGCCCGGCGCAAATTCATGACGCGGGGAAAGGCAGGACCTTCCCCGCGTCTTTCGTACCGACGCTCTCAGCAAAGCTCCCTGCCCTGGAGCATGACGGAGACCAGCCAGAGGAGGCTCAGGACGACATGCGCCCGAAGGAGCGTGCGTCCGGCAGGGCGACGCCAGAGAGCAAGGCCCACGCCGGCCAGGAACCAGACAAGCAGCAGGGCTGTCGAAAGAATATAGATTTCACGAGAAGAATACTGCCAGAAGGCGCTTGCGGCCACCGAACCCCACAACTGGGCATATAACTCCGGCTGTGCGTAGACGTTCCAGAGCTCATGGGCAAACAGCACCGTCATGAAGCCGCAGAACAGCAGCCAGAGCAGGCGTTTCCCCGCGATCCGTCCGCCCGGGAAGGGAAGAGACCTTAACGAGAACATGAATGTTTGCCTCCTTTGCGGCGTGAAAAAGGGGAGAACATGCCTGCGTCTGTTCTCCCCTCTCCCGACAAAGCTTTTTTCCTGTATGAATAGGCCCTAGTTGAGCAGCGAGCTCAGGCCGAGCACGGTACCCGCCGAGACGGCCACCTGCATGAGCACGGTGGAGACGTCCTTGACGGCCTGCATGTTTTTGGACTCCACCTTGGGCAGCACCAGTATCTGATCCCCGGGTCGGATGTCGTCCGTATCTCCGGAGACGGAACCGTTCTGGCGCATGACCAGCACATGGGCGCGGTCAGCACGGCTGTTGTAGCCTCCCGCGCCCTTGATGTAGTCGGCAAGGTCGTTGTCCTCGTTCCAGAGCATAGCCTGCGGGATCATGACTTCCCCGTTGACCAGCACCACGTCACTCTTGGCGGGGATGACGATAATGTCGCCGTCCTCCAGCGTGAGATCGCCTACCTTGTCTCCGCGGCCCAGCACCACGATGCCTTCCGGTTCCACGGCCTTGGCCCGCTCCACGAATTTGGTGATCATCTCCGCTTCCTTGGCGCGGATCTGGGTTTCCTCGGAACTGGAAGAAGAGGCGGTAAGGGCGGTCTCCTCCAAACGGTGCAGGCTGTCGGCGAGCGCCTTTTTCTGCTGCTGTACCACGCTCTTGCGCTTGATGTGAATGGCGTCGATATTGGCCCGTCCCGGTTCCACGGCGATGAAGTTCAGCACTTCGGCCAGACGTGCGCCACGACGCACGGGAAAGCTGCGCGCTCCGCGTACCGCCCCCTGTACCTGTACGGAAATGGTACTGCCGGGATTGTCGGCCATGAACGTCAGGCTGTCGCCGTCCTGCAACGGCAGGGAGGCCAGTTCACGCAGCGGCAGATAGGTATTGTAGGGGCTGCCGTTGCGTATGCCCTTGAGGGCAATGTGGCTGGCGGTATTATCCGGTTCGGCAAGCTTGAGGAGGTCCTTGCCGCTGGTCTGTCCGGCACGCAGCTCAAACAGGGCGCTGTTGCGTACCGCTCCGGCAACGCTGACTGCCGGGCCCTTGTCCAGCACCACCAGCGTGTCGTTGTCCATGAAGCGCACGCTCGGCAGCTGTCCGCGTTGTACGAAAGGGTAAAGATCGAATTCCTGAAGGGTGCGTCCGCCGCGGTTGAGCTGAATGCGGCGATAGCTGCCGCGCTGCGCGTCGATACCGCCAGCCTTGTCCAGAAAGCTCAGCACCGTGTCGTTGGGGATACCACTGTAGCGACCGGGACGCACCACATTGCCGGTGATGAAGACCGATACGGGTTGATTGTCCAGCGGAGCCACATAGATCTGGCTGTCCGCATGGCCCGAGGCGGCCAGCTTGCTGCGCAGGGCGTCCGTCAGCTTGTCATAGGCCAGCCCCGCTACCAGCATGTCGCCGACTTCGGGAATGGCGACATGTCCGTTGGCGTCCACGGTAAGCGTGGTATCCACCGTGAACGGACCGCCCCAGAGGCGCAGGACGATGCGGTCGCCGGGCAGTACCTGACCGCTCTTGCTTTCCTTGCTGAAGTTTCCCTGAAAAAGATTGGCCCCGTAAGGAGCCGGCGCATCCGCCGCCTGCGCGTCCTGCTGCAAGAAAAGCAGGCCCAGCAGCAGGAGCGCCATGTAAAGAAGAGGACGTTTCATGCGAGTTCCTTGCTCTGTTTAAGGGGACTGAGAAACTACTGCTCCCTCGTTGCTTCGGACGGGCGACGAGGGAGCGGAAGATGATTGTGGCGGGGCGTTCCCCGTGATGGCGGAGTTACAGGGACGAAGCCGGGCTTTCCGTGCCGCCGTCCTTGCCCGCCGCCGGAGCGGTGGAAGCCGTATCAGCAGCAGGTTGCGCCGCCGTATCCACTGCAGCCGGACGAACTGCGGGCTGGTCGGCGGCAGCCGGGGCAGACACGGTCTGTTTTGCTTGCGGGGCGTCGGCGGTCTCTTTCGCGGGGGGCGTTGTCAGCCCCTGGCCCCAGACGCGGGGAGCCAGACGCCAGACGCCCTGCTCGTCCCGGCAGATAACGACCACTTCGGCTTCCTGTCGTTGGCTGCGCACGGTGGCGCGGCGGCAATTTTCGCCCGAAGCGGAGATGAAATTGTCTTCAAGCAATACATGAACTTGCGGGCCGAACTGCGGGTCATCCACCGTGGTGCTGGCACCCGGTGCAGCATTGATGAGAAAGGTTTCCACCGGGCCGGGCGGCGGAGGCGGCGGCGTGCTTTCTCCGCCGAAACAGCCCGCCAGCGGAACCGTCAGGGACAGGGCAAGCAAAAGTGCGGCATTTTTCATGAAGGGCTCCTTGCGGGTCTTTGCCCGCCTGATTCATCTTGCAAAGATTACCGTCGCTGTCAACGTGCGTGCTCCGCGCAATGTGTGCCGTGCGCCTCCGCCGGGCTTGCGCTTTGGCGGCAATGGGCTAAGATATATCCTGCGCCGGGAGGGCGCGTTTTCGGAGGAAGCATGGCAAAACTGGATATGAAGATCATTGATGTGTGGGATGCCGTGGGGACAGTGCTCTGTCATGACATTACCCGCATCGTGCCCGGCGAAA
>CALVGJ010000032.1 GCA_944327045.1 uncultured Desulfovibrio sp. | reverse complement strand
CGTCAGCCCGTCGTCACGGCGCACTCTCTGTACTTGTCAAACTCACCCCGGGCCGTCCGCTTTCCGCTTCCGCCCGGCGCGAGAAGCGTTTATGGACTCTTTCCCGCAAAAGGTCAAGAAGTTTTTTCGGGATTTTCAAAAAAAATGAGCCCCCGCCAAAGGGCAGGGGCCGTATCACGCTCGGGCCAAGCTCGAGCCATGCTCAGAAACCGTTTTCCGTCATTTCCTGATGTGGCTGGATTTGCTTCTGAAAATGCCGCCCGTCCCACTGGTAGCTGACATCGTGCGCCAGCGGCAAATGTACCATGCCCGAGGCGTTCCAGAATATGGGCTTGGCCACGAGCCCACCCCGCCCCAGACAGATACTCACCGAAGGGTTGATATTCTTCGGCAGCACGGCGTCCCTGGCGAAAAATTCCCGCACACCGGGCTCCTGCGGCGTGTCTACCGGGATTGTCCGTCCGTTGCGGTCCATGCGCCAGAGTTCGACGGTACACATTTCCCCGCCCAGCGTGCCGATGGCCGCCAGCACCGATCCGTCCTGCTCATTGCGGAACAGCCGCACGGCCACCCCGCTGTCCCGGAACGGCAGCGCCGTAAAGACAATGACGTCGTCCGTTTCCCCGGCCAGCTCCCAAAAGTCCGTCTTGCCGTTGACGAGCAGTTCCTGCTTCTGACTTTCGTCCAGCCCTTCCGCTGTCGTCTCGAATATGCCGGTAGGCAGTGTGGCAAAAAAATGCCGTGCCGTCAGCCGTTCCGTCTGGTAGGCCGAAGCCGCGCTGGCGGCATTGGAGGGCGTTGGGGCCGGGGTGGGGGCCGGACTGACATTTTGCGGCAGGGCCGGAGCAGGTGCCTCGCTGGCCTTTTTGTACGTCGAGGAGGCGGACGACATCACGGGAGTGCCGTCCGGCGCGGGAGACGTCCCCTGCGTGGCGGTAGCCGCCGGAGAAGGCTGCTGCGGGCTCTGGACAGCCTCGGGCATACGTACGATGATCGGCTTGCTCGCCGCGCCGTCGTTCGCCTGTTCCGGCGCTGCGGCCAGGACCGACGAGGCGTTTCCGCTCCCCAAACACACGGACAGTATGGCCAGTACGGCCAGAGCATGACGCATAAGAGCCCCCTCGTTGAACGCTGCCGCGCACGGACACGACCTCCGCTTGCGGCGTAAAAAAATTTATACCGCCTTCGGACGCATTTGTCCATGCTCCCGGATGCGGGGCTGCCGGACGATTGCGTTTTGGTTCCGCCGCGTCGCCGAACCATCAGGAACAAGGCTGCCCTCTTCCGACAGCCCGTGCGCTCTCCTGACAGCGGACGGCTTGCCAAGGACGGAGGCGCTGCTTACATAGCCGGTATGAAACACTCGCACTGCATACATATCGAACATGCCCGGCAGCATAATCTGCGGGACATCAGTCTGGATATTCCCCGTGATGAACTGGTGGTGATTTGCGGCCCTTCGGGATCGGGCAAGTCCACGCTGGCCTTTGACATCGTCTATGCCGAGGGACAGCGCCGCTATGTGGAATCCCTCTCGGCCTATGCCCGGCAGTTCCTGCCGCAGATGGACAAGCCGGATGTGGAAAAGATCGAGGGGCTTTCCCCGGCCATTTCTCTTGAACAGCAAAGCACCTCCCGCAATCCGCGCTCCACCGTGGGCACGGTGACGGAAATCTACGATTTTCTGCGCGTCTTCTACGCCCGGCTGGGGCGTATGTACTGCCCGCGCTGCGGGCGCCCCATCGAGGCCCGGGCCGCGGACGAGATCATTGCCGACATCCTGCGCCTGCCCGAAGGCACCCGCTTCATGGTGCTTGCGCCGCTGGTGGAGCTGCAGAAAGGGACACAGCAGGACAAGCTCAAGAAGCTCAAGGCCGAGGGCTTTGCCCGCGTGCGTGTGGACGGCGAATTCCATACGCTGGATGACGTCCCCCCGCTGGACAAGAACCGCAAGCACAGTCTCGATCTGGTGGTGGATCGGCTGGTCTGCAAGGAAGGCATACGGGGACGGCTGGCCGATTCCGTGGAGCTGGCCCTGCGCTACGGCGAGGGACGGCTTGTGCTGCACCTGCCCGACGCGCCCGAAGACCAGCGGGACAGCATCCACTCCACCACCTCCGTCTGCCCGACCTGCCGCATCTCCCTGCCGGCGCCGAGCCCGCAGCTCTTTTCCTTCAACAGCCCGCAGGGCGCCTGCCCGCGCTGCGTGGGGCTGGGTACGGTGGACTATTTCGAACCGCGCCTCATCGCGCCCAATCGCGGGCTTTCCCTCAAGGGTGGAGCTCTGCTCCCCTGGGCCGCGGAAAAGCATTTCGCCCGCTATGCCCCTGCGCTGGCGGCGTTGGGCAAACGGCAGGGCTTTACGCTGGACAGCCCGCTGGAGACCTTCTCCGACGCGGCCCTTGCGACGCTTTTCTACGGCGAGGACGAACAGGGGCGGCCCGCCACCGCCGGGTCCGGCCTGCGCCGCAACTGGATGGGCGGCAGCGTGGCCCTCGGTGCCACCGGCGATTACCAGAGCGAACACTTTGCCGGACTGCAGGGGCAGGCCGATCTTCCGGTCAGCGAACAGCGCTGGCCCGGCGTCATCCCCCTGCTGGAAAAAGGGATGCAGTACGGCGACGCCTGGCGGGAAATGCTGGCCCGGTTCCGGCAATCGGCCGACTGCCCCGATTGCGACGGCAGGCGGCTCAATGCGGATGCCCTTTCCGTGCGCGTGGACGACCTGAACATCGCCCAGTTCTGCGCCCTTTCCGTGGAGCGGGCGCTGGAATGGCTGGAAGCGCGTACCTTTGACGGCCGTCATGCGCTCATTGCCGAGCCGCTCATGAAGGAACTGCGCCACCGCCTTTCCTTCATGCGCAACGTGGGGCTGGAATATCTTTCGCTGGGGCGGTCCATGTCCACCCTCTCCGGCGGCGAGGCCCAGCGCATCCGTCTGGCCTCCCAGCTCGGTTCGGGGCTGGTGGGCGTCACCTATGTGCTGGATGAGCCCTCCATCGGCCTGCATCCCCGCGACAATGAACGGCTGCTGGGTACCCTGCGCTCTCTCCAGCAGCGCGGCAACACCGTGCTGGTGGTGGAACACGACGAGGCGACCATCTGCGCGGCGGATATGGTCATTGAGCTGGGGCCGGGGTCCGGCGTCCACGGCGGCGAACTCATGTTTCAGGGCAGCGTGCCGGAACTGCTGAAGGCGGACACGCTTACGGCCCGCTATCTGCGGGGAGACGCCGCCATCAGCCTGCCCGACGAGCGCCGGGAGCCACGCGGCTGGCTGACCCTGCACAAGGTCACGACCAACAATCTGCGCGGCATCGACTGCCGTATCCCGCTGGGCGTGCTCACCTGCGTCACCGGCGTGTCGGGCTCGGGCAAGAGTTCGCTGGTGGTGGACACCCTCTACAAGCATCTGGCCATCATGCTGGGGCAGCGTGTGGACCAGCCCGGCAGCATCGGCGGCCTGAGCTTCAGCGAAGACGCCCAGCCCATCGAGCGCATCGTGGCCATCGACCAGACGCCCATCGGGCGCACGCCGCGTTCCAATCCGGCCACCTACACCAAGGTCTTTGACGAGATACGCAATATCTTCGCCATGACGCCGGATGCCCGCAAACGCGGCTACAAGCCGGGGCGCTTCAGCTTCAACGTCAAGGGCGGCCGCTGCGAAGCCTGCGGCGGGGACGGTCAGATCAGGGTGGAAATGCACTTCCTGCCCGACGTCTACGTCACCTGCGACGTCTGCAAGGGACGGCGCTACAATCACGAGACGCTGGATGTGCGCTACAAGGGCCTCAATATTGCCGAAGTGCTCGACCTGCCGGTCAGTCAGGCGCGGCAATTCTTTGAAAACTATCCGGTACTGGAACGCCGTCTGGCCGTGCTGGAAGATGTGGGGCTGGACTATCTGCGTCTGGGACAGCCCGCCACCACCCTGTCCGGCGGCGAGGCCCAGCGCATCAAAATCTCGCGCGAACTGGGCAAGCGCTCCCTGCCGGGTACCATCTACATCCTGGACGAGCCCACCACCGGCCTGCACATGCACGAGGTGGGCAAGCTCATCAGCGTACTGCACACCCTCGTGGACAAGGGGGCCAGCGTCGTCGTCATCGAACATAACACCGACATGATTCTGGCCGCCGACCATGTGCTGGATATGGGCCCTGGCGGCGGGGAAAACGGCGGAACCATCGTCTCGCAGGGAACGCCGGAAGCCATCGTGGCCGACCCCAACTCCGTGACCGGACGCTTTCTCATGCAGGAACGCCGTGACCGCCTGCGGCGGCGCAGCCAGAGCGAAAGCGTTTCATGACAACGGAGGAGGCATGAGCGAGGGGGAAAGGGGAACCGTTTTAAAAAACGGTTCCCCTTTCCCCCTCGCGCTCCCCCTTTCCCTTCCCCAAACTTTTACCAAGGTCCATGCCGGGCGGCATAGCCCGGCAAGGAGACGCCCGCCTGTCACGTCCCCCGACGGCACAAAAAACACGCCGAACAGCAAAAACTGTCCGGCCGCTTTGTACTTTGTACAGGGTTTGGCTGGCTTGCGCTCAGGTGAGGACTCGCAAGGCCACGACGCCCTGTGTCTGGACAAGCAAAGTTTTTGGGGGGATGGGGGTGTGGGGGAAGGGCCCCTTTGTTCACAAAGGGGCCCTTCCCCCACCTGAACTAAGCCTGCTTTTCGAGCCGTGGAGCCGCGCTGAACACGAGGCCGTCGGCATTGGCGTCGAGGCGCAGTTGCTGGCCGTCGCGGAACTCGCCGCCCACGAGCTTGCGGGCGAGGGGCGTTTCCACATGGTGCTGGACGTAGCGCTTGAGCGGGCGCGCGCCGTAGACCGGGTCGTAAGCGGCTTCGGCGATGAAGTCTCGGGCCGCGTCGCTGAGCTCAAGGGTAATCTTGCGTTCTTCCAGCCGACGGCGCAGACGGTCGATCTGGAGATCGACGATACGTCCCACCTGATCGCGGCGCAGCGGCAGGAAGACCACGGTCTCGTCCACACGGTTGAGGAATTCCGGCCGGAAGTGGTGGCGCAGGTCTTCCATGACCTTGTCGCGCGCGCCGGGCTTGAGCGTACCGTCCTCGTTGATGCCGTCCAGCAGGTGCATGGAGCCGATGTTGGAGGTCATGATCACGATGCAGTTGCGGAAATCCACGGTGCGGCCCTGACTGTCGGTCAGGCGGCCGTCGTCCAGCAATTGCAGAAGCGTGTTGAAAACATCGGGATGCGCCTTTTCGATTTCATCAAAGAGCACCACGGAATACGGCTTGCGGCGAACGGCCCCGGTAAGCTGGCCGCCCTCGTCGTAGCCCACATATCCCGGAGGCGCTCCGATGAGGCGGGACACCGAATGCTTTTCCATGTACTCGCTCATGTCGAGACGCACCATGTTGTCCTCGGTATCAAAGAGGGCCTGGGCCAGCGCCTTGCAGAGCTCGGTCTTGCCCACGCCCGTGGGGCCGAGGAAGATGAAGCTGCCGGTGGGGCGGGCCGGGTCGGCGAGTCCGGCGCGGGCGCGCAGCACGGCGTCGGCCACGGCGCTGACGGCTTCATCCTGTCCCACCACGCGCTCATGGAGCTGGTCAGCCAGCCGGAGCAGCTTTTCCCGCTCGGATTCCATGAGGCGCGTTACCGGAATGCCGGTCCAGCGAGCCACGATTTCGGCAACGTCGTCAGGGCGCACCTCTTCCTTGAGCAGACGCTGTGCCCCGGCATCCTGCGCGCCGGAGGCGGCATCCAGCTTTTTCTGGAGGTCCAGCAGGGTGGAATATTTGAGTTCGGCGGCCTTGTTGAGATCATAGCTGCGCTCGGCCTGCTCGATGGCCAGCTTGACCTGCTCGATTTCTCCCTTGATGCGGCGCACCTCGTCGATGGAGCCCTTTTCCCGTTCCCACTGGCTGCGCAGTTCGCCCTGCTGCACCCGCAGTTCTCCCAGTTCGCCTTCCAGCTTTTCCAGCCGTTCGCGGGAGGCTTCGTCCGTCTCGCGACGCAGGGCCTCGCGTTCGATTTCCAGCTGCATGACCTTGCGGTTCACCTCGTCAAGGTCGGCGGGCAGGGAGTCGATTTCCGTGCGGATGAGGGCGGCGGCCTCGTCGATAAGGTCGATGGCCTTGTCCGGCAACTGGCGGTCGGTAATGTAGCGATGCGAGAGCGTCACCGCCTCCACAATGGCCGAGTCGCTGATGCGCACGCCGTGGTGCACCTCGAAGCGCTCCTTGAGGCCGCGCAGGATGGAAATGGCATCCTCCACCGTCGGCTCGTCCACGATGACCGGCTGGAAACGGCGCTCGAGAGCCGGGTCCTTTTCGATATACTTGCGGTATTCGTCCAGGGTGGTGGCGCCGATGCAATGCAGTTCGCCGCGGGCCAGCATGGGCTTGAGCAGATTGCCGGCATCCATGGCGCCGTCGGTCTTGCCCGCACCCACGATGGTGTGGAGTTCGTCGATGAAAAGGATGATCTTGCCTTCGCTCTTTTCCACTTCATTAAGCACGGCCTTGAGGCGTTCCTCGAATTCGCCGCGGTACTTGGCCCCGGCGATGAGCGCGCCCATGTCCAGCGCAAAGAGCTTATGGCCCTTGAGTCCCTCGGGCACGTCGCCCTTGAGGATACGGAAGGCCAGTCCTTCCACGATAGCGGTCTTGCCCACCCCGGCCTCGCCCATGAGCACCGGATTGTTCTTGGTGCGGCGGGAAAGGATGCGGATGACGCGCCGAATCTCGGCGTCCCGGCCGATGACCGGGTCCATCTTGCCTTCGCGGGCAGCCTCCACCAGATCGCGGGCATACTTGCTCAGGGCCTCGAAGGTATCCTCGGGGTTGGCGCTGGTGATGCGCGCGCCGCCGCGCAGCTCTTCCATGGCCTTGCCGAAGGTGGCGCGGCTGATGCCGTATTCCTTGAAGAGATTGCCCAGCGTGCTCAGGGGCGGCACGTCCGTCAGCGCAAGGAAGAGATGATCCACGCTGACGTACTCATCCTTCATGCGCCGGGATTCCTTTTCGGCATCGCTCAGCACCTTGCCCAGCCCCTGGGTGATCATGATCTTGGAGGGGTCCATGCCCGGCCCGGACACGGAGGGCCGCCGGCGCAGGGCTTCTTCCATGCCCACGGTAAAGGCACGGGTCTGCGCGCCCATCTGTTCGAGGATACGGGGCACAATGCCGTTTTCCTGCCGCACGAGCGCAAGCGCCAGATGTTCGACGTCGGTTTCCTGATGGCCCATGCCCGCCGCGATGCTCTGCGCCTCGGTGACGGCTTCGCGGGCCTTGTCGGTAAATTTGTTGATGTCCATAAAGATTGCCTCCTTGCCATGCCTTCGTCATGTCACGCGGGCATACCCCTCGTGACCGCGAAAAAATCGTCTAGTCTTCCAGTCCGCGCAGGTCGCGTACCCGGCGTTCCAGCTGATCGACCCGTTCCAGCAGGTCCACAATGATGGTGCCGCCCAGCACGGGCAATTCAAAGTCGCAGCAGATGCGTTCCAGCTTGCGGACGCGGTAGATGTCCACATCCCGGAACAGGGGCTGCTCGGTGGCATTTCTGCCGATATCCAGCCAGCCCAGCGCCAGCAGCTCGCGCAGGCGCTCAGGGTCTATGCCTGTGCTGGATACGAATTCTTCCCACACCATGTAGCCG
Source organism: uncultured Desulfovibrio sp. (assembly GCA_944327045.1). Lineage (GTDB taxonomy): Bacteria > Desulfobacterota > Desulfovibrionia > Desulfovibrionales > Desulfovibrionaceae > Desulfovibrio. The sequence goes on along the minus strand of CALVGJ010000032.1, from coordinate 8,410 downwards.
GACGGCGTGGGCAGGGTAATATTTTTGCGTAACAGGCTCATGTGCGGCCTCCCTTACGAACGAGATTGACGGGCGGAAAACGTGGACGACTCGGACAGCCGAACCCAGAGATCACGCTCATTGACGGTGAGCTCTTCCGGCACGCGAATCATGACCCGGACCAGCAAATCCCCCCGGGCGACGACGCCGAGCCCCTTGCCCCGCAGCCGAAACTTGCGGCCGGAGGACGTGCCCGCCGGGATATTGAGCTCCACCTCCCCGTCCAGCGTCTGCACGGGGACGCGCGCCCCGAGGACGGCCTCCCACGGGGCAAGCCAGACATCGCTTTGCAGATTGTCGCCGTCCACGCGGAACACCGGATGCGGCAGATACCGCACGCGCAGGAAGAGGTCCCCCGCGCTGCCGCCCGGCGCCGCCTCGCCCTGACCGGCCAGCCGCAGCTTTGCTCCTTCACGGATGCCGGCCGGCACGTTGACCTCCAGGGTCTTGGGGCCGCTCCCGGTCTGTACGGTTACGCTGCGCCTGCCGCCGCGCGCCACATCTTCCAGCGAAAGGGAAAGTTCGGCCTCCACGTCCCGGCCGCGCCGAACCCGCGCGCTGAAACCGCCAAAGGGATCCGCCCCGAAGCCGCTATTATTGCGGCCGCCGCGTGTGGTGCGCGCTCCGCCGAAAAGCGTTTCAAAGAAATCCGAAAATCCCGCGCCGTCGAAGCCCTGTCCGTTAAAGGAAAAGTGCATGTTCTCGAAACCGGGCGCGCCCTGAAAATTCTGGCCGTGCTGCCAGTTGGGCCCGAGCTGGTCATAGAGCTTGCGCTTTTCCGGGTCCTTGAGCACCTCGTAAGCCTCGTTGATCTCCTTGAACTTCTCTTCGGCCTGCTTGTTGCCCGGATTGAGGTCAGGGTGATACTGACGGGCCAGCTTCTTGTAGGCCCGTGAAATCTGTTCGGCGGAGGCGCTGCGCTCCACGCCGAGCAGCTTGTAATAATCCTTGTATTCTACTGCCATAGAACCATCCCCCACTGTGGGTTTCTGGGATAGAAGGTAAGACGTCCCGGCTGGGCGTCAATATACCGACAGGAAAAAAATGCTGCCGAAGGACGTTGGCCATGCGTCTTCGCTTGCCTTTGAGCGAGAGCTTGCCTCGTACGCCGTCTTTTCCTCTGGCAAAAGTGCGCTGGGGAAAGGATGGAGGGCTTGGGGGGAAGGATGACGAGAACACCTTTTCCCGCTTTACTGCGAAAAGGCTGGGCCCTCCCGCGCTGACAGCGACCCGGCGGGAGGCCATAGGGCGGTCTCGTCAGGCGACGGGGAGCCTTACGGGCATCGCCAGCAGAACAAGGTTTTTCTCCTTCCCCGGGAAGCCGTTCAGGGCGGACAGAGCCCGGCGGATACGGGCTTAGAGGGCAAAAGCCCGCTGTACATGGGGTTGCAGGAGCAGGCAGAGCCACGGCAGGAGCAGCAGCCAGAGGTGACGGGCAAGGCGGGGCCGGAAGAGCGGCACGGCCCAGAGGCAGGCCGCCAGGGTCAGCATGGCGGCGGCAGGCGCGGTATTGAGGGTCGCCAGCGCCGTAGGGTCTTCCGTCAGGCTGCCCAGCGGGCGTCCGGAGAGCAGGAAAAGCAGCGGTTGCAGCAGGATGTCGCTCCAGCGGTCGATGCAGGTAGGCAGCAGGCCCAGCACGGCCCAGACGGCGCACCAGCGCACCGCCCGTTCCCAGTTTCCGCACAGCAGCAGCGGGATACGGGCATTGGCGTAGAGCACCAGCAGGGCCACACCCCCCGCCGCCGTCAGGTGGGAGAAGGCCGTCCCCAGACTCGAGCCCAGCACCAGACGGAACAGGTCGTTACGGGCCATACCCGCGGGCGGCGGAGCCAGCACACCACCCTGAACAAGGATGAGGCCGAACAGACAGATCAGCGCCGGGACGGTCAGCAGCATGGGACGCCGGATAGCCGCCCCGTCGTAGAGGCAGTCCGCATCGGGACGCAGATGGGGGAATTCGGGCAAACGCTTGTTGGCCTTCTGCACCAGCGCCAGAAAGAGAGCGGCCAGTCCGCAGGCCAGCAGGCTGGCGGCGGTCTGCTGCCAGTGCCAGCGCGGGAGGGAAGACATGTCGTCCATCTGCCACAGGGTCAGCGCAAAGTGCAGGATCAGCAGCACAACGGAGCACCAGCACAGTCGCAGGCTCAGCAGGGTAAGCTGCCGCGCGCCCCAGATGGCCAGACGTCCGTTGCCGCGCCTGCCCAGCGGATAGGTGAGCAGGAGAATGAAGGGCATGAGTTCCGTGGCCTGAAGGACATATTTAAGAAGGATCGTCAATTCCAGCATGATGCGGTGGGGGTAAGGGGTGAAAGAATCCGCATTCAGGGCTCAAAACGCAACGAAGCCGGACTGTAATCCGGCTTCGTCCGCGGGATGCAGCATCGGCAGCACCGATGGGGGGGAGGGCTGCAAGCCCGTATGCGGCTATTCGACAATGGTTGCCCGCTTGATGATGACGGGCTCATTGGGCACGTCATCATGATACCCGCGGGAACCGGTAGGGACAGCGGCAATCTTGTCCACCACATTCTGCCCCTTGATAACCTTGCCGAACACGGCGTAACCCCAGCCTTCGGGCGTGGCGTTGCGGTAGTTCAGAAAGGCATTGTCCTTGGTATTGATGAAAAATTGCGCCGTGGCGGAATGCGGCTCGCTGGTGCGCGCCATGGCGACGGTGTACTTTTTGTTCTGCAGCCCGTTGGAGGCCTCATTCTTCACCGGGGCCCGCGTGGGCTTTTCCTTCAGGTCAGGCGTCATGCCGCCGCCCTGAATCATGAAGTCCTTGATGACGCGGTGGAAGATGGTGCCGTCGTAATGTCCGGCCTTGACGTACTGCACAAAGTTGGAAACCGTCATGGGCGCCTTGCGGGCATCCAGCCGCAGCAGGATATCCCCGTAATTGGTTTCCAGCTTCACCACCGGATCCGCTCCCGCCGCCGACGCGGGCACGGGGCTGAGCAGACAGAGGGCGAACACGCCGAACAGAACGGACAAGACAATGCGTTTGATAACGGACATCAGGCCACCTCGTGAAAAAATCGCTGTACGTTATTTACCCCAATCATCCGGGACTGGCAAGAGCATGCCGCCGCCCGAAGTTTTTTTGCAGCGTCGGGAAAGGGCGCTTGCCAAGTCGGCCATCCTTCTTATATTCTGTCATGAGTGAAACCCTCTCGCTCAGGCGAGTTTTTTCTTCTCCAACGGAGGCACAGATGGAAATGAATGCGTATTCCAAAACCCGGAGCAGCGTCAGCAGCGTATCCGGCATCTTCATGAGCCAGGTCTATCGCTGGATGACCATCGGTCTCGGCGTCACCGCCCTTACCGCCTATGCCGTGGCGGGCAGTCCCCGGCTTGTCATGGCAATCATGAGCAATTATGCAATCATGATTGCGCTCATCGTGGTGCAGCTCGGCCTTGTGGTCGCGCTTGGCGCCGCCATTCACAAATTTTCGGCGGGCGTGGCCACGGGCATCTTTCTGCTCTATGCGCTGCTTAACGGCCTGACGCTGTCCAGCATCTTCATCGTCTACCCCATAGGCAGCATCGCCAACGCCTTTCTGACCTGCACGGGTATGTTCCTTGCCATGTCCGTTTACGGCACGGTCACCAAGCGTGATCTGACCGGCATGGGCAGCTTCATGTTCATGGGGCTCATCGGTATCATCATCGCCTCGATCGTGAACATCTTCCTTGCCAGCAGCATGCTGAGCTTCGTCATCAGCTGCGTGGGCGTCATCGTCTTTACCGGCCTGACGGCCTATGACACCCAGAAGTTGCGCCAGTTCGGCGAAGCCGCTCCGCTGGACGACGCCACCGCCATCCGGCGCGGGGCCATTCTCGGCGCGCTGACCCTCTATCTGGACTTCATCAACCTCTTCCTCATGCTGCTGCGTCTCTTCGGCGGCAACCGCGACTAACGCCGCCCGCACGGCCATTGCCGCACAACACGACCCATCAGGCGGGGGCAAGGGCAACCTTGTCCCCGCCATGCGTCTTTCTCCCTTTTTTCGCCGTCTGCCGCGCCGGACTTCCGGCAGCACCCCTTTCAGGACATTCGCCATGAGCACACGCCGCGCCCCCGCTCCGTCTGATCGCCCGTCCGCGTCCGCTGCCGGACACGCCGCCCCCGCAAACACGGAAGACCGGGAAGAGGCATCCTGCTGGCCGCCCGCCGGGGACAGCCCCGCGCTTGTGCCCACCGCCGCCGATCTGGCCGACAAGGACGACACTGCCGCAGAGGACGAGACATTGCTGTCCGATCTTCCCGCATCCGATGACGATGCCGGCGCTGAATACGCTCTGTCCAGGCGGATTCTGACCGCGCTGGCCCGCCAGCAGCGCCCCATGCGGCTGGACGGCCTGCTGCGGGTGCTCGGCCTGCCGCGCCGTGCCCGCAAGGAACTGGAGTCCGCCCTGGCCTTTCTTGCACGGGAAGGCAAGGCCGTACGGCAGCGTGGCGGTCTCTGGTCACGGGCCGACAGCCTGCGGGAAGTTCGCGGGCGCTACATGGCCCTGCGCGGCGGAACGGGCGGCTTTGTCACGCCGCTTGACGCGCGCGGACAGGTGACGGGGCCGGATGTCTTTATCCATCCTCTGCAGGCCGGGGAAGCCTGGCACACGGATATGGTGCGGGTGCTGCTGGCCCCGCGGGGACGGCAGGTGCGCGGGCGCAGCCCTGAAGGCCGCATCGTGGAAGTGCTGGAACGCGGCTGCCGCCAGTTGCCCGCCCATGTGCTGGACCGGGCGGGCGGCCGCCTGCACTGCCGGGCGGCGGACAGCCGTCTGGATGTCGCCTTCAGCGTGGACTTGCCCCCGGCCCTTGACGTTCCGCCGCCGCGCGGCGCCCTTGTCCTGCTCGAACCGGAACGCCGTCTGGCTTCCGATCTCTGGCAGGCGCGCCTGCTGGAGGTCATCGGGCATGAGGACAGTGTGGGCGTGCAGGAAAATCTGGTTAAACTCAATCATCAGGTGCCGCTGGCCTTTCCGCCCCGCGCCGAAGCCGAGGCGCTGGCCCTGCCCGCTGAACCTTCGGCCGAGGACATGGCGGGGCGCGAAGACCTGCGTTCGCAGGTGCTGGTGACCATCGACGGGGCCGATGCCCGCGACTTTGACGACGCCATCGGCGTGGAAGCCCTGCCCGACGGCTGGCTGCTGCGGGTGGCCATCGCCGACGTGAGTCACTATGTCCGTCCGCGCACGGCGCTGGACACGGAAGCTCTGGCGCGCGGCAATTCCTGGTACTTCCCCGCCTCGGTGGAACCCATGCTGCCCCCTGCCCTGAGCAATGGTCTGTGCAGCCTCAAGCCCGACACGAACCGCCTCTGCCTGACGGCGGAACTGCGCATCAACCGGCGTGGGCTGACCGTGGATGCCCGCTTCTTTCCGGCGGTCATGCGTTCGGCGGCCCGTCTTACCTATGAGGCCACGGAAGCCGCCCTCGTACGGCGCGATCCGGACGCCCGCGCCCGCCTGACGGCCCTGCCGCGCGGCGAAGAGATTTTTTCCATGCTGGAGGAGGCCTTCCGGCTGTACGAGGCCCTGCATACCGCGCGCACCTCGCGCGGCAGTCTGGATTTCGACCTTCCCGAAGCACGTTACGACCTGACGCCGGACGGCCGTCTGGCAGGCATCGGACGGCGCGAACGCCTGACCGCCCACCGGCTCATCGAAGAATGCATGCTGGCGGCCAACGAGGCCGTGGCGCGTTTTCTCGGCGGCGCGGCGGGGCAGGGAGAGGCGGTTCCCTTTCTGTACCGAGTCCATCCCCGGCCGGATGCCGAACGACTGGACGCGCTTTTCGACTCCCTGAAAACCATGACGCCGGAGCTGCTGCCGCCGCGCCCGGATGCGTCCTCCCTGCAGGGCATTCTGGCCGGGGTGCGGGAGACGGAACGGGAATTCCTCGTCAACCGGCTCTGTCTGCGGGCCATGCCGCAGGCCCGCTATCAGCCGTGGAACGAGGGGCATTTCGGCCTGGCTTCCCCGGCGTACTGTCATTTCACCTCGCCCATCCGCCGTTATGCGGACCTGCTGGTGCACCGGGCGCTCCGGCAGAAGCTGGGCTGTGCCGCGGGCAGCGTGCCCGGCGGACAAAAACTGCTGCGGGTGGCGGATCAGCTCAATCGCCGGGAGCGCGAAGCCATGGAATGCGAACGGGAAATGGCCCGGCGGCTGGCCTGCATCCCCCTGCGCGACAGCATCGGCCGACGCTTTGACGGCGTGGTATCCGGCGTGACCGAGTTCGGCGTCTTTGTGGAGCTGGAGGCCATGCCCGTGGAAGGCATGATCCGGGTCGAGGAGCTGGGCAACGACTGGTTTGCGCTGGATGAACGCCGCCACGCCCTGATCGGGCAGCGCAGCGGCGCCATCTGGGCGCTGGGACAGCCTGTGGAAGTCCGGCTTGCCGACGTGCACACCGGGCGGCTGGAAATCCGTCTTGTCCCGGCTGACGGCAAGGTCGCCGCGCGCGGCCGTCCCGCCGGGCAGCGCCCCACCTCCCGGCAGCGCCGCGCTTCGCGCGGCAACGAGGCCGCGTCGCGTCGCGTCGCCCGGCCCGCCCGCCGTCAGGAAAGACGGCAGGGACGCGGGAGGCGGGGCTGATGGGTCTGCTCTCCGGCAGTCAGCGCATGGGAGCGGCGGCCCTGCTGCTGGCCGCCAGCACCATTCTTTCCCGCCTCATGGGGCTCGTGCGCGACAAGATCATCTCCTGGCAGTTCGGGGCGGGCAGCGAAGCGGACATGTATTTTGCCGCCTTCATGGTGCCGGACATCATCAACAGCCTGCTGGCCGGGGGGATCATGTCCATCACCATGCTTCCCCTGCTCTCCCGGCGTTTTGCCGAGGACGAGGCGGACGCCTGGCGCTTCTTTTCCTGCGTCTTCTGCTGGATGCTCCTCGCCTCGCTGCTGGCGACAGGCGCGGGCATGCTGGGCGCGGAACCGCTGGCCCGGCTGACCGCGCCCGGCTTTGACGCGGCCCAGATCGCACGACTGGCCTTCTTCATGCGCATCATCCTGCCCGCGCAGGTCTTTTTTCTCTGCGGGGCCTGCATGACGGCCCTGCTCTTTCTGCGGCGACAGTTCCGCGTCCCGGCCCTGACCCCGCTCATCTATAACGGCGGCATCATTCTCGGCGGCCTCTGCCTGCCGTGGTGCGCGCAGGCCCTGGCCCTGCCGCCGCAATGGGAGCTCGGCGGCATGAGCGGCTATTGCGTGGGCGTGACCCTCGGCGCGGCCGTGGGAGCTTTCTGGCTGCCCTGGCGGGTGGCGCGCGCCCACGGCCTGCATCTGGAATGGCGACTGTCTCATCCGCTGTTCCGGCGCTTCCTGCTGACGGCCCTGCCGCTCATGCTGGGCCAGACCATTATTCTTATGGACGAACAGTTCCTGCGCCTGTTCGGCACCATGCTGCCCGACGGCAGCGTCAGCCTGCTCAACTACGCCCGCCGCATCACGCAAGTGCCGGTGGGGCTCATGGGACAGGCCGCCGCCGTGGCGTCCTACCCCTTTCTGGTGGCGCTGGTCACCAGCGGAGAGCGGGAGCGTTTCGACAGCACCCTGGCCACGGCTCTGCGAGCCAGCGTCGGCCTGATCATCCCCGCCGCCGTCTGGCTGGGGATCGCGGCCCGGCCGGTGCTCACCGTCATCTTTCAGGGCGGACGCTTCGGCGCGGCGGAAACGCTGGCCTGCACCCCCCTGCTGCAAATCATGCTGGCCGCCACGCCGCTGTGGATCATCTACATGGTGCTGGTGCGGGCCTTCTATGCGGGCGGCGACACCATCACGCCCGCCGTCACGGGCACCATCATAACCGTGCTGGCCCTTCCCTGCTACAATTTCTGGGCCGTGCCGCACGGGGCGCGGGCCGTCAGCATCGTCTCCAGCCTGAGCGTCAGCGTCTATGTGCTCTGGCTCATGGTCATCTGGTGGCGGCGCAGGGGCGGCGGCGCCTTTGCCGGACTGGGGAGCCTTGCCCTGCGGGTGCTGCTCTGCACCCTTCCCGCGGGTGCGGCGGCGGCCTGGACGCAGGCCCTGCCCTGGGGCGCATGGTGTGCGGCCCGGCTGGGCGCGACCCTCCCGCCTCTGGCCGAAGCCCTTCTGCTGCTGGCTGTGAGCGGCAGCCTGTTTGTCCTGATCTTTGCCGCTCTTTCCCGGTGGCTGGCCCCGGAAGTGCTCGCGCCCGTCCTGCGGCGGCTGCAACGGCGCAAGGGAGCGGAACCGCCCGCCGTCTGAACGGGCCGCGCGGAATTCCCCTTGACAGGACAGGGATTTTTACTATAGTTGCCCATTCCGAAGAATTACCAGCGCCGCGGCGCTATGGAGGTACAAAGTATGACTGCTCTGCAGAATGCCGTCAAAACGGCTGATGG